>JACDAG010000684.1 GCA_013695565.1 Bradyrhizobium sp. | reverse complement strand
GATCCACAACGTCCCGCCCGTGACCAGGTCATTAGCCCCCCACCACGGGTGGTCTCACGTCACCCAGAACCTGTTGCCCTCGGTTATGAGGGCCGCGCCAGCGCGGCGAAAAACAAACGTGGGAGGAGTCAAATCATGAACAATTCACGCTATCTGCATCGTACATGGCTGGCCGCTTGCATCGCCTGGGGCGTCGCTGTGGTTCCGGCTCTCGCCCAGAAGAAATACGATACCGGTGCGAGCGATACCGAAATCAAGATCGGCAATATCAATCCCTATAGCGGCCCGGCCTCCGCTTATGCGGTCATAGGCAAGGCTAGCGATGCCTATTTCAGGATGATCAACGATCAGGGTGGCATCAACGGCCGCAAGATCAACTTTATCAGCTACGACGATGCCTATAGCCCTCCCAAGACTGTCGAGCAGGCCCGCAAACTCGTTGAGAGCGATGAGGTGCTGCTGATTTTCCAGCCGCTCGGCACGGCAGGTAATTCAGCCATTCAGAAATACATGAACGCGAAAAAAGTCCCGCAGCTCTTCGTCGCTTCCGGGGCGGTAAAATGGGGAGATCCGACGCACTTTCCCTGGACGATGGGCTTTCAACCCAACTACCAGAGCGAGGGCCGTATCTATGCCAAATACATCCTCGAACACCACAAGGACGGAAAGATCGCTGTCCTCCTTCAGAATGATGATTTCGGGAAGGACCTGCTCAAGGGTTTGAAGGACGGCCTGGGTCCGAAAGCCTCGATGATCATTTCCGAAGCTACTTATGAATCGGGCGATCCCCAGGTGGAGTCGCAGATCGTCAAATTGAAGACCTCGGGCGCCGACATCTTTGTTGACATCACGGCGCCAAAATTCGCGGCCCAGACGATCAAGAAGCTCGCCGCGCTGGACTGGAAGCCCGTCCATTTCCTCGCCAACGTCTCCAGCTCGATCGGATCGGTATTGAGGCCGGCTGGCCTGGAGAATGCCCAGGGCATACTGAGCACTGCCTATACCAAGGATGCCACCGATCCCGCCTGGAAGGATGACCCGAAAATGAAGGCATGGCATGCCTTCATGGACAAGTACATGCCGAATGCCGACCGGCAGGACCAGGCTTACATTTCCTCGTACATGGCGACGCAGACCTTGATTGAGGTGTTGAAGAAATGCGGCGACGACCTCACGCGCGAGAACGTCATGCGGCAGGCTGCAAGCCTCAGGGATTTCGAAGTCGACGTCCTTCTGCCCGGCATCAAGGTCAATACCGGTCCCAAGGACTTCTTTCCCGTCGAGCAAATGCAGATGCGGCGCTTCACCGGTCAAACGTGGGAGCTGTTCGGACCGATCATCAACGGCGAGATCGGGAGCTGATCGATGTCAATCTATGACAATCCGACAACGGTAGCGCTCACGCTGCGCGCGCTGCGCCGCTTCCCCCAAAGGACCGCCTTTGTCTCGGACGCGGGGGAATTGACCTACGCAGCGACCTTAAAGCTTATCGGCGGTCTGCAGGCCGGAATGGTCGCGGCGGGCTTGCGCCGTGGCATGAGGGTGGCGCTCCTCAGCGGCAATCGGGCTGAGGGGTGGTGCGCTGGTGTTGCCGCCCAGGGGCTCGGCCTGTCGATCACGTGGCTGCACCCGATGGGTAGTCTCGCCGATCACCTCGATCAGGTCAGGGATTCCGAGGCCGACGGACTGATCGTGGATATGCCGACTTATCGGGATCGAGGCGCCGAACTGGCCGCACAGAGCGGCGTTATCACAATGACGCTCGGTCCGGCCGACTACGGGACAGACCTCATCTCGGTGACGGAGAAAGCCGGCGAGGTGACCCCACAGGATTTCTCCAACAGCGAAGACTGTGCGATCCTGAATTACACGGGCGGCACCACCGGCAAGTCGAAGGGCGTTCTGCGTCGTCACCGCTCTTCCGGACTCATGTCGCTCGGAATTCTTGCCGAGTATGAACTGCCACAGATTCCGCGCTATCTCGCGGTAGCGCCGATCACCCATGTCGCAGGCAGCCTGGTGCTGCCGTCGCTGATGCGGGGTGGCACGGTTCACCTCTCCAAAGGCTTCGATCCCGAGAGGTTGCTCGCCACCATTGCCCGTGAACGCATCAACATGACCTTGCTGGTGCCGACGATGATTTATGTATTGCTCGACCATCCAAAAGTGGATGCCAGCGATCTTTCTTCGCTCGAGCTATTGCTCTACGGGGCCTCGCCGATGTCGCCGACACGGCTGCTCGAAGGGCTCGAGCGGATGGGACCGGTGTTCTCGCAACTCTATGGCCAGACCGAGTGCTATCCGGTCAGCGTGCTGCACAAGCATGACCACGATCGATTGCGCCCCGAGCGCTTCGCTTCCTGCGGCTTTCCGGTGGCGGGTTGCCAGACGAAGTTGCTGGGGGCCGATGGGCAGGAAGTTGCGGTTGGCGAAGCAGGCGAGATTTGCCTTCGTGCGCCCTGGATGATGGAAGAATATTGGAAGCGACCGGAACAGACGGCGGAAGCGCTGCAGGGCGGCTGGCTGCACACCGGCGACATCGCCCGGTCGGATGAGGAAGGCTATCTCTATATTGTCGATCGGAAGAAGGACATGATCGTCACGGGCGGCTTCAATGTGTTTCCCCGGGAGATCGAGGACGTGCTGACGGAACACGATAGCGTGTCACTTGCGGCGGTGATCGGGATTCCTGACGCGAAATGGGGCGAGGCGGTGACGGCGCTCGTGGTTCGCAAGGCTGGTGCCGAGGTTACGGCCGAGGCGCTCATAAGTCTCGTCAAGGAACGAAAAGGCGGCCCGCACGCCCCGAAGCAGGTTGAGTTTGTCGATGCGTTGCCGCTCACTCCGGTCGGCAAGGTCGACAAGAAGGCGCTGCGCGAAAAATACTGGGCCGGCCAGCAACGGCAAGTTGGCTGAGCCAAGGGCTGAACTCACAAGGGCTCGGCGCCCGCATGCCGGCTTCTCGCGGCCTTCGAAAGACGTTGACCGAGCAAGTCCTTCAACAAGGAAACTTCACATGCATGACCCACGTCCTATCGCCTGGATGAATTCGGATCTGGCGATGTTTCGCGACGCCGTGCGACGATTTCTGGCGGACGAAGCCGTTCCGAACGATGAACGCTGGCAGAAGCAGCGCCAGGTTGACCGTGAATTTTACCTGAAGGCCGGAAGCATGGGAATGTTGTGCCCGAGCATTCCGGAGGAATATGGCGGCGGCGGCGGCAACTTCGCTCACGAGGCGATCGTCAACGAAGAGCTGAATTACATTGGGTGCAGCTCCTTTGCTCAGGGCGTGCATGGTACCATCTGTGCGCACTACATTCTCGCTTACGGCAACGAAGAGCAAAAGCAGCGCTGGCTGCCCAAACTGTGTTCCGGTGAATGGATCTGCGCGATCGCGATGACCGAACCGGGGACAGGGACCGATTTGCAGGCGGTGAAGACCCGCGCCATTCGCGATGGCGATCATTATGTCCTTAACGGATCCAAGATATTCATCAGCAACGGTCAGTTGGCTGATCTGATCATTGTTGTCGCCAAGACAGACCCCTCGCAAGGCGCGAAGGGAATTTCCCTGATTGTCGTGGAGGCCGACAAGGCGCCAGGCTTTACGCGTGGCCGTACGCTTGAGAAACTCGGTATGCATGGGCAGGATACCGCAGAGCTGTTTTTCGAAGACGTGCGTGTCCCGGTGGCCAACCTGCTCGGTAGCGAGGGCCGGGGTTTCGCTGAGTTGATGAACCAGTTGCCGCAAGAGCGCCTGACGATTGCGGTGGGAGCCCAAGCTTGCATCGAGCGGGCCGTCGGCCTGACCCGCGACTACGTCAAGCAGCGCAAGATTTTCGGCCAGCCGATGATGGAGCTGCAGAATACCCGCTTCAAGCTGGCGGAGTGTGAGACCGTCTCCCGGGTAACCCGCGCTTTCGTCGACGAATGCGTGGTCAAGCATATCGCGGGTCAACTGACGCCGGCCGAGGCCTCCATGGCCAAATACTGGGCCACCGATCAGCTCACCCGCGTGATCGACGAGTGCCTGCAACTGCACGGCGGTTACGGCTACATGATGGAATACGCCATTACCCGGATGTACGCCGACACCCGCGTGCAACGCATCTATGGCGGCGCAAACGAGGTGATGAAGGAACTGATCGCTCGTTCGCTCTAATCCGACGCCAACCTATGTTCGCCGTGGTCGCGCAACGACCTGCCGGGTTTTGTCGATCCCGACCTTCATCTTGACAAAGCGCAAGCTGGAGGGGGGATATGACTTTCTGAACGTCTCGGACGGATATTCGTCAAACAGCGCGCGGTAGTAACCAGAAAATCTGCCGAGATTGAGAAAGCCGTGCTGCAGGGCAATCTCTGCGATTGTGGTGGAGGCTGGATCGCAGTCGCGAAGCGCGGAATGGATGTCGCAGAGCCGTTTGCGCTGAAGAAATGTGACCGGCCCCACGCCGATCCATTCGCCGCCGCCGAACTTGACTGGATGATGTTCGATCCGCGTGTCGGGGGGCAAAAACGAACATCGGCTTCAAGGCTTCGATGTGATCCAAGCCTCGTCTGAGCTTCAACGACCAGGTCCTTGGTCTGTCTGCCGAACTCAACGTTGAAGCTGGGATGGTGGAGGGCGTTCGCGAAATCCAGGCCGCGCTCGGACTGGTGGCCGCGGCCGTCGGCGTGTGCGGGGCTGCAGTGCTCATTCGCTAAAAGAGCACTGTAGCCAGATGTTCCAGTTGAATGCCTCGCGGCGTTCGAGCGTCAGCGCGACAAGGCTGTTACCGTTGCTTCATCGCTTCGGATGCCGCCTCATCGATGAGCGCAGCGACCTCGAGCGGCTTCGACGCCAGCGACGCATGGCTCGCTGCCAGGGTAATGACCTTCCTGGCGCCAAGGCGCGCCGACATGCGCTCCTCGTTGGCCGGGGCGATCATCCGGTCCTCGCTTGAAATCTGGTACCAGGAGGGCTTCTTCTTCCACGCCGGTGCCGTGATTGTGTTGCCGAAGGTGCTGGCAAGCGGTGCCTTCTGCGTCACGGCCATCACCAGGCCTTCGTCCGGCGTCAAGTCCTGACAAAAGCTCTCGTGAAACTTGTCGGGCTTGATCCACAGATAGCCGTCACTGTCAGGCGCGAGATTGGGCGCGGCGACAGGCGGATGTTCTTGGGTGATGCCGCCCGGGCTTTCACCGGCGTCCGGGGCGAACGCTGCGATGTAGACGAGCCCGACCACATTGGGCTGATCGCCGGCTTCGCTAATGACGGCACCACCGTAAGAGTGCCCCACCAACAGGACCGGCCCACTTATCTGGGTAACCATCTTGCGGGTGCGCTCCGCATCGTCGGCCAGTGACGTCAGCGGAAGCTCGACGGCGCGAATGGACCCATAGCCCTTGCGCGCCAGTTCAACGATAACCTTGCTCCAGTGAGCGGCTCCGCCCCAGAAACCGTGCACTAACACAATCGTGGGCTGGTTGTTCATCGTCCGACTCCTTATGCAGAAGGTCGCTGACAATTTGGTGGCCGGTCGGCGTATCGGCTATACTCCTCCTTGAAACAAGCTTGTTGCAGATCCCTACTGAGCGCCTGGTCTTCCTTCAGGCGATCACGCCACGCTTGCACGAAGCATCCATGCGAACTTGTCGTGCTCGGTTGTGCGTTGCATCAGAAGAGCTTTCCGGTCGCGCTTTGGGGCAGCTACTGTGGCGTCAGGCTTATGGGTACGCCCCTCAGAGCGTGTTGCCAAGATCAAAAAGCAAGGAGTGAAATCGCTGCTTCAAGGTATGCAGTCCACCTCTCAGCGAAGCAAGAACCCTCCTGCCTGCTATCCCCGGGCAGATATAGTGCTTACTTTCTTGGAGTGGAGTATCCTAGGGTCGGATTAGTCATCTAAGCGTTCCCCGGCTACCAGAGAGCGATCAAGAGGAAGCGCTGCGCGTCTGATCGAAAGGTTAGACTTCGGTCGATTGCTCCATGCGTTGGACGCGATGCAAATTTGCAAACGTTTCCGACGGATATTCGCCGAACAGCGCGCGGTAGTAGCCGGAAAATCTGCCGAGATTGAGAAAGCCATGCTGCAGGGCGATCTCCGCGATCGTCGTCGTTGCGGGATTGCTGCTGCGAAGAACGGAATGGATGTGGCACAACCGTTTGCGCTGAAGGTAGGTGACCGGCCCGATGCCGACCGCGTCGTGAAAAGCCCGGTGAAGCGTGCGCCTTGAGACATTGAGTGCGCCGCAAATTTCGGAAATGTGGACAGGCTTCGTTCCAGCCTGAACGAGGTAATCGTCAACCTTTTCGACAATCCTGGAGATCGACGGAGGAGGCCTGTCCGAATCTGCAAGTATGTCCTGTTGCACGGCTGAGGTCATCATTTCGATGACCGATCGCTTCCAGAACTTCGCCGTCTCCCTCCTCGCGGCTCGGTGTTACGAACACGTCGCCGGGACGAACGTCATGCGAGTATTGCGTAACGCTGTCGGTGCATCCGGTGAGCATGCCGATGGTAATTCTGTCTAGATTCAATATCCCGGTTGACCGCATGCCGACGGAGAACTTGCCGACATCGATCGGCAAGTCGCCGATCGACAGGTGAGCCATGTACCCGTGAAGACGACCACGCCCGAGTTGCACGACCTCGCGTTGGGCGCCACAAACCGCTTCATTAAGTTCTTCGAAGCATTCGAGCTTCCGTACGCTTGTCGGCGTAGATTGGCCCATTGATATGCGCCTTTTTCTCTTGGGACGAATGCCTGCGGAACAACCGCCGGGTTTTCGTCATGCTGTCCGGTATCGCGCCGCTTCTAGAACTTGGCCTTTATTCGTTTCCCTGATTCCATCGCAACGGCATTGGTGTCGATGGCCAACGGCACCGCGAGCGTGAAAAAGCCCGACGTACCCTCCATATGGTTCACGGCATCGAACTCGCGATAGACCCTGAGGCGAGTGGTGATCGGCAGCTTTCCGACTTCAAACGTGTAGCCGATGAAGCCGCCGAGCGAGGCGACACGGCCTTCGAAGGCGCCGAGTTTCGCCCCGGTCCCGGTATCCGGCGTGAATTGCTGATAGTAATACCCGGCCAGGCCGACAGTGAATTGCTTTGTGAGGTACTTTGTTACGGCCCATTCCAGATGGAATTCGTCTCCGGTCTTGTAATCAGTGGCGGTGTTTGTCCGGTTGAACATGACGCCGGCGGTGGCAGACAGATCCCAGCCCGCCGCGGGATCAAGCCACGTCACCGTGCCGAATAGATCGATGGCCGGGCGATTGAGCGACGCGTTTGAAAGCTGTCCTGCGACATAGGTGCCGGAAGGGACAACGCCGCCAATTCCGAGTTGCCAGTGCAGGTTCCCGGCCTGCCATCCGACAAAGGACTGAATGAAGAAGTCGCTAAGAGCGGTGTTGGCATCGTTGGCGTTGACGCCGATCGGGCCAAAGCGCGGCGAATTGATCAGCAGGTTGGCGTTGATGCGGGGTTCGCCGACGGACGATGTGACCGAAAATGCGAGGTCACCGCCAAGGATCTTCGCCGGTGTGACCCAGAGCGTGGTGGGAAGATTGAGCCAGGTTTGCGCTGATACGTTGGCGACCAGCAGTCCTCCGGACGGCAACGACTTTCCGCCGCCGATCTTCGCGTCATAAAAATACGTCATGTCCGCGAAATAAACCCCGGGAGGCGGCGTGATGCCTGCGCCATCCGCGCGCGATCCCAGAAGGTAGGCGCCGATGCCGCCTTCGGCGGCTTTCGCCGGCGTATCGTGCAGACACAGCAGCGCGCCGATGACGAGAGCAGCGGTGAGACCATATCGCATTGTAGACTCCACTTGGGAAACCGGACTATTCTACCGAAAACAACGGTCCGGATACTCTATGCGACATTGGGACACGGCAACAACGCAATCACCGGACGTGACAAAAAAGCTCTCGGGCGCGACCAAAAAGCAACGGTCGCCGCGCGTGTTGCAAGGCTTTGATTTGAATTTTCGGCAAAAATCGCCCGGACCAGAGCTGAATAGTCAATTTTCCGCCGCACATTTCATCATGCTGCGACCGCATGACCGGGAAGATTGGCACAAACTGTACATCACATAGGTCGAAACTGCAGTTACGGTTACGCCGTCAGCCGACGGTCTAGTATGTCAGGTGGACGGACTTATTTGCAACCTTGGAATGTTGTAGACTTGACACCACGAAAGGGATTTGAAATGCGATCCGCCAGAAAAAACCCCATTTGCCAAAGAGAAGGGGCCGCAACACTCCGTCGAGCGCTCGTCGGAATGATTGTGGGATCAACGGCCTTCGCGTTCATGGGATCGCCCGCTTCGGCCATCAATCCCGGACCGGCCAGTTCTCTCCGACATGAACTGAAAGCCGGCAGCCCGGTCATTGACGTCGTCGTCGTGCGGCGCGGTTACGTTGCGCGCGGGCCGCGTGGCGGTGTTGTCGCAGGACGCACCACGGTGGTTCGGCCCGGTGTTCGTCCCGGCCGTTGGGTGCGTCCCTCCTGGTATCGGTGGGGTCCCGGTGGCGCGATTGCGGCAGGCGCTGCGATCGGCTTCGTGGCCGCTGGAGCGGCTGTAGCCTATGCAGGCGCGCCGCCGGCACCGGGGTACTGCTGGTACTACACCGATCCGAGCCGGACCCAGGGATTCTGGGACGTTTGTCCGCGGTAGCTTGTTGGAATGCCATGACAACGATGTTGCGTGCGGACGCTCAGCACGACGATCATGCCGCGGCCGATGATCGTACCCGCGACATGGTCTGGATTCCCGGCGGCACATTTCGCATGGGCTCGGACCAGCATTATCCGGAGGAGGCGCCGAGCCACCGGGTCTCGGTCGATGGCTTCTGGATCGACCGCACGCCGGTGACGAACCGGCAATTCAAGCAGTTCGTCAAGGCTACCGGCCATGTCACGACAGCGGAGATCGCTCCCGATCCCAGGGATTATCCGGGCGCTTTGCCGCATATGCTGTATGCCGGTTCGCTCACCTTTACGCCGCCGCCAGGCCGCGTCGACCTGCGCGATTGGAGTCAGTGGTGGTCGTTTGCCAGGGGATCCGACTGGCGCCATCCCTATGGTCCGGGCAGCAATATCAATGTGCTCGACCAGCATCCCGT
>JACDAG010000673.1 GCA_013695565.1 Bradyrhizobium sp. | reverse complement strand
TGGCGGGCAGGATCAGGCTCGGCAATCCGCCGTCCCATATCGGTCCGGTGCGGCCGGTGAACGGCAGCAGCGCCCATTTGAAGCCGACATACTGGATCAGGATCAGGCCGATGAAGAACACCGGCATCGAGACGCCGGCGACAGAGCAGGCCATGATGACGCGATCGGCGATGCGGCCGCGGTTGACCGCCGCGAGTGTTCCGAAGGCGAGCCCGCTCGGCACCGCGATCAGCATCGCACCCAGCATCAGTTCCACCGTTGGGCCGATGGTCATCGCCAGTTCTTCAGAGACCATCCGGTTCGAAATGATCGAACGGCCGAGATCGCCGCGCAGGACCCGCATGATGTATTCGAAGAACTGCACCGGGATCGAGCGGTCGAGGCCGAGTTCGAGGCGGATCGCGGCGATGGTCTCGGCCTTGGCGTCGGGGCCGGCGATGATCATCGCGGGATCAGCCGGCACCACCTGCAACAGGCAAAAGCAGAGAAAGAGAACCCCGAGCAAAGCGGGGAACGAAATCAGCAGACGATGGACAATCTGTTGTCCCATGCGACGCCAACGGACCATGAGGCCAACGGAAGACGCATCCGCTTGCGCAGATGTTGTGCAGTCCCCTCCCTGGCAGCCGCGCTTCGTCCGACGTGCGCGTGCTTTGATTATGTGCCGATACTGGCATGCACGGCGTGCGGCGTCACGCCCATTTTGCCGAACCGTTTCCGCCTGCGCTCCCTTGTCGCGTGCAGGCATAATGCCTTGTCGCGGAATATGCGCGCGGTGATCTCGATGCGCTCAGCGCGCGGTCTTGCCTTCGTCGCGGTGATCGGCAGGCTTTTCATCGCCGATCGCGACGACGGGAAGCTGGCGCAGTGCCCTTGATGGCCGTCCAATCCGCGCGTCGTAACTCTCCGCGAGCGCCAGCAGGCGCTTTTTGGTGAAGGGATCGGCGTTGTCGGCAATCGCGCGGACGCGACGGGATTGCTCCTTGAAATAGGCGTCGTTCATGGTGCACCAAAAATCAATAATTCCAATAAGGGAAAGCATACTACAGAGGCGCGTGTGTCGTCGTCCCCGATTTTTCGTATGGTTAAGCGCGCCAGGCCGCTGTTGCCGCATGGCATGAACGTGTCGTCGATCTCGTGAGCCGATCCATGCTCTTTAAGACCTGCGTGACTGCCGGGCCGGTCAGAGCGCCTTCTCGAAATGAAAACGGGTCAGGCCGCCGCCTACCTGCTTGGGGTTCATCGCCTCGGCGACTTCGGTCCGGATGTGCTGAAACCCGCTCTTTCGATAAAAGCTGACAGCCGATTTCTGAATCTCGGCCGTGCTCAGGATCATCCTGGTGAATCCGAGCGCCCGCGCTTCTGCCTGCGCATGATCGAGCATACGTTCTGCGATGCCATGACCGCGGTAGCCCTTATCGAGGTACATACGGCGAAGTTCCGTGTCGCCGACGCCGTGGCTCTCAATACCAAACGAACCGACGATTTCATTGCGGTCCTCGACGACCCAGAAGGCGTTGCGCTTTGCCTCGGCAAAGACTTCGAGAAGTTGCTTCAGTTCACCGTCGATGGTCGTCGCGATATAGCGCTCGAACAGCTCCTGCATCCCCTCAGGCGCGAGTTCGCGGTTGATGCGCGTCCACAATGCGGCGACCGAACCGTAATCCGCGGCCTGGTATCGGCGGAAGGCGACGGGATATGCCGCGGCAATCATCGTTTTCTCACATGCGTCCGTTCCCAGCATACATCCAGCGAGGGCGCCGGACAAAGAGGCGACATTCCGTCATGGACCCGGCGCGCCGTTCCAGTCGCTCCAAATGAACGTTTGGCCTGCGAATGCGTTATTCCCGCTCACAGAGGATCGCCAATGACCGAAATCAAAGAGCATATGGAAGTTATCGGCGCCGACGGCGTTCACGTCGGCACCGTCGACAAGATGGAAGGCAACCGCATCAAGTTGACAAAAAAGGACCGACCGCGGCCTCATCGCCGGCGTCGAAGGCAACAAGGTGCGCCTCTCGGCCACTGGCGCTGTCGCCGTGACGCTGGAAGAAGAGAAGAACTGACGCTTTGACGATCCCCACGCCCGTCTGAACTGTGGGTAATTCCGCAGCGGGCTGGACAGTCCGCGCCGTCCACACACTATACGGTTCGAGACGGAATCTCTGGAGGGCCTGGGGGGACAGTCTCGATAAAGGCCATGCGGTGTAACGCCCGCGTGGCCTTTTGTTTTCCAATTGTTTACGATTGTCTGACCGTAAAAATCCGGACTCTGTTCGTTCTCCGTGAACAAAACGCGGTTCCAGGGTTCGCCGGGAGCGACCTGGATTTCCACCAAAGCGAGGAATGCCAATGAAAGCCGCCTTCATCGAACGACATGGCGGGCCCGAGGTGCTGAAATTCGGCGAAATGCCGGATCCGGTGGCCGCGTCCGGTGAGGTCGTGGTCGATATATCAGCCGCCAGCGTCAATGGCGCGGACTGGAAGGTGCGCGAGGGCAAGTCGGGCCAGCTTTCGCGATTCCCTTATATTCTCGGCAGGGATTTTTCGGGCGTCGTCTCCGCAGTTGGAGACGGTGTCAGGGATCTGCGCGTTGGCGATGAGGTGTTCGGCGTCTGCGATGTCGGCCAGGAGGGCGCCTATGCCGAGAAGATTGCGATCAAGGCGGCCATCGTCGCCCAAAAAACCGGCCAACTGTCCCATGTCGATGCCGCGGCGCTGGCGCTGGCCGGGTTGACGGCGATTTGCACAGTCGAAGACACGCTAAAGCTGAAAGCCGGCGAGACCATCTTGATCCAGGGCGGCGCGGGTGGTGTCGCGGGCTTTGCCATCCAATTGGCAAAGCATCTCGGTGCGCGCGTGATCACGACCGCAAGTGCGTCGAACCATGAATATCTGCGCACCATCGGCGCCGATGAGATCATCGACTATAATAAGGTCGATTTTACCAGCGTCGTGAGAAACTGCGACGCCGTCTTCGATACCGTCGGCGGCGATGTCGCGCAGCGTTCCTTCGCGGTGCTGAAGCCGGGCGGCCGGGCGGCCTTTATCGCCTCAGGCCCGCAGGCGCCAAAGCCGGAGCGTGGGGATGTCGTGGCGCTGCGGCCGAGCGTCGGGCGCGATCGGCCGCATCTCGAACGCATCGTGGAACTGGTTGCGGCAGGCGCCGTCCGTCCGCCGGAAGTGACGCTCTATCAGCTCAGCGACGCCGTAGCGGCGCACCGCCTCAGCGAATCCCGGCATTTCCGCGGCAAGCTGGTTTTCGCGGTGCGTTGAGGCGTGACGCCAGACATTCGAGGTGCTTGCGTCATGTCTCCCCGATAACCCAGCCCCCCAATGTCCGAACTGGATCGCCGCGCCGGCAACCGATAGGCTTGGTCAACCGATTGAAAATAGCCGCCAAAGAGCGGGATCGGATCTGGGAAACGGAAACGCAAGGGGTCGACCATGCAGATGCGCCCGATAGGCGTGATACCGCCGATGACAACGCCGTTCCGCAAGGACGGCGAGATCGATTTCAAGCAGGTCGCCGCGCAAGTCGATTGGCTGATCGGTGCCGGCAGCCACGGCATGGCGGCGGGCGGCTCGACCGGTGAGGGGCATACGCTCGACCACGAGGAATACCGCGACCTGATGGCCGCGACGGTGGAAGCCGCCAAGGGCCGCGCGCCCGTGATCGCCGGCATCATCGTCGACTCGACGCGGGATGCGATCCGCCGCGGCAAACTTGTGCGCGACATGGACGTCGCCGCATTGCAGGTGACACCGGTGCATTATCTGTTCAAGCCGGATGAGCAGGCGATGGTCGATCACTTCCGCCGCATAGCGGATGAAACCGGCATGCCCATCATCATCTACAACGTGGTGCCGTGGTCGTATCTGTCGCCCGCGTTGCTGACGCGGATCATGAACGAAGTGCCGCTGGTGATCGGCGTCAAGCAGAGCGCCGGCGACTTGAAACTGTTCGCCGATCTCATGATGATGGCGCCGGACAGACTGATCTACAGCGCGGTCGACGCGCTGATGTATCCGTCCTATGCGCTCGGCGCGCACGGCTCGATCGCGGCGATCCTGTCCGCCGCGCCGCATGCGTCGGTGGAATTGTGGGACGCGGTGAAGGCCGGCGATCATGTCCGCGCGCTCAACCTGCACAAGAAATTGCTGACGCTGTGGAACGCTGTTGTCTCCGACAATCTGCCGGCCTGCACACGCTACGCGCAGTCGCTGCAGGGTTTGCCAAAAACCTTCTCGCGTGCGCCGATGCCGGAAGCCTCGCCGGTGCAACAGGCCGCGATCAAGCAGGCACTCGATGGACTGGGCGCGTCAGCCGGCCAGCGCGTCGAGGCGGCGGAGTAGGGCGTCACGCCGTTTTCCGTGTCACGGACATCGCGTCACCTGTCACGCGATGCGGACGCACGCTTTACCGGCCAAGTGTAGCTGCTACACTTCGCCGAAGGCCTCGTGCGTTGCTCATGGAGGTCCACAAAAGAAAATAGAGGAAAGCTCTCCATGAAGGATTTCGCCGGAAAGATCGCCGTCATCACCGGAGGCGGCACGGGCATGGGCCGCGAACTGGCGCGCCAGCTGGTTGCCGAGGGCTGCAACGTTGCGATGTGCGATATCTCCGCCGAGGCGATGGCCGAGACCAAGCAACTATGCGAGGCACAGGGGTTGCCGCAGGGCCTGCGCGTCACGACGCACATCGCCGATGTCTCGATCGAGGGCCAGCTCCAGCGCTTTCGTGACGAATTGATGGAGCAGCAGGCGACCGACAAGATCCATCTCTTGTTCAACAATGCCGGCATCGGCGGCGGCGGCAGCCTGTTCACCAATTCGCGCGAGCAATGGGAGCGCACCTTCAACATCTGCTGGGGCGGCGTCTATCTCGGCGTCCGCACCTTCATGCCGCTGCTGCTGAAGGCCGATGAGGGCCACATCATCAATACGTCGAGCATCAACGGCTTCTGGGCATCCGTTGGTCCCGGCGTCTCGCACACGGCCTATGCCAGCGCCAAATTCGCGGTGA
>JACDAG010000660.1 GCA_013695565.1 Bradyrhizobium sp. | reverse complement strand
GCACCGCGATGCGCGCGAAGGGCGTTCAATATTACTAGCAGCGACGAACCTGACATGGCAGCGGCCGCTACCAGCGGCGTCGCCAGGCCGGCAATCGCCAATGGTACGGCAAGGAGGTTGTAACCGGCGGCCAGCCAGAGATTTTGTCGCATCAACCGCAACGCTTTTCGGGAGAAGCCAATCGCGGCCACGACGGGGGCGAGACGTTCGCCAAGGAAGACCAGATCGGCCGTGGCCTGGCTCAAATGGGTAGCGGTCACCGGCGACATCGAAACATGCGCGGCCGCCAGCGCCGGCGCGTCGTTCATGCCGTCGCCGACCATCATGACCTTGACGCACTGCCGTTTGAGCTCTTCGATCCGCGCGATCTTGTCGGCAGGGGTTACGCCTGCACGCCATTCATGAATTCCGAGCGACTGGGCGGCGTGACGTACCGCAGGTTCGCGATCGCCGGACAGTATCTCGACCCCGATCCCGACTTGCTGAAGCATGGCGACGGCTCTGGCTGCATCCGGACGCAACCGCTGTCGCACAGCAAAAACATGACGGACCTCGCCATGTCGGAAGGCGACGACCGAAGCTTCGGGATCCCCGCAAAGGATATCGTTGGCAAGTTGATCCGCGTCGCAAAACGACGGCCTACCCAATCTAACCTCAAGTCCGTCTACAAAACCATGCACGCCCTGACCGGCCACCTCTTCGACCCCGGCCAACGGCGTCTTTGCCTTGGCAGCGCGGGCCACCGCGGCAGCGACCGGGTGATGGCTGGCCAACGCAAGCCGGCCGGCCAGTTCAAAGACACTCTTCGGAATGCTTGCCGCATTCGCGACATCGAGTTCGGGCAAGGTCAGCGTTCCCGTCTTGTCGAACACGACCCTGTCGACGTCAGCCAGCCGCTCGATGGCGTCGCCGGAATTGAGCAGCACGCCCGACCGGAACATCGCTCCCGAAGCAACGGTTTGCACCGCCGGGATAGCCAGACCGAGCGCGCAGGGGCAAGTGATGATCAGAACCGATATCGCCGTGATGATGGCATCGTGCCAGGACGCACCGAAAGCCACCCAGCCCAGCATGGTCAGAAGGGCTGCGGCATGTACGACGGGCGCATAGAGCCGAGCCGCGCGGTCGGCCAATTGCACGTACCGGGAGCGCGCCTGCACGGCATTCTCGAGCAGCCGGCCGATTTCCGCGAGCAGCGTGCCTTCGGACGCCACCGACACCCGCACGCGCAATGCGCCAGAGAGATTGAGTGTCCCCGCGTAGACCGCGGTTCCCGGTCCTGCCTTGACCGGCAGGGTTTCGCCGGTAATCAGGCTTTGATCGATCTTGGACTGGCCTTCGATCACCGAGCCGTCGACAGCCGATCGCTCGCCGGGCCGCAGGAGCACAATGTCGCCGGCCTGCACTGCGGCGATCGGCACTTCGCGTATCTCGTCGGCGCCGGTGAATTTCGTCGCGGTCTCCGCCCTCAGCGCCGCCAGGTTTCCGGCGACGGCGCGAGTCCGCCGGCGCATGCTCTGGTCGAGGTAGCGGCCGCCCACCAGAAAGGTGATCAGCATCAGCGCCGCGTCGAAATAAGCGTGTTCGGCGTGGTTGATAGTTTCGACCACCGACATCCCGAGCGCGAGCACGATGCCGATACTGATGGGAACGTCCATATTGGTGCTGCGCGCCCGCAGCGCCCGGAACGCGGATCTAAAAAACGGCTGCCCGGAATAGGCAGCGGCCGGCAGCGCAATCAGCGCGGAAAGCCAATGAAAGAAATCGCGTTGTTCCGGGATCATGTCGGTCACATTGCCGGACCATACCGGCACCGACAGCATCATCACGTTCATCGCAGCAAAGGCGGCGACGCCGAGGCACCGCAGCAGGAAGCTTGCTTGTTCGGTCTCCCGCGCTTCAGCGCGAACCGGCTCGAACGGATAGGCCTTGTAACCGAGCTCCGCCAGCCGGTCGATGAAACGCGCCGGATCCAGCGCGCCCTCTTTCCATTCCAGCGCTACGCGACGGTCGGTAAGATTGACACGGGCCAGCGTCACGTCCGGAAGCGCCGAAAGGCCACGCTCGATCTTGGACATGCAGCCGGCGCAACTGACACCTTCGACCGCGAGATCCATATGCGACAATCCGGAACCGAGGTCTCTTACATAGTGTGAAAAATCTCGCGTCGCCTGCATTATGTTGTACTCCTAGTTCAGAAGAACGCGGTTCTTCGACAGGAACAGCCGCTGTCCGGCCGCAACGCCTTCGAGCACCAAATCCCATTGCCCCGGCGCGATCGTGAGTGCGCTGCCGCGATAGACGCCGATCCCGACTTCGGCGAGGATCACCGGCAGATCGGCGCGCCGGTCGGTCGGCCGCTTGAACCGGCCCTGGAACTGCAGGCCCGACATCGGCCGGCCGTTGTTGTCACGAGCCTCGATCTGCAGCGTCGCCCCGCCCTGCCCGCTGCGCTCGACATGCGCATCGACCTTCCAGTTGCGCACATTCTGATCGCGAGCCGCCACAATCTCCCTCCCGTAGGCAAGGCTCGCGCTATAGGCGCTGTCGACCTCGGTGCCGGGCAACGTCTGGATGGCAAACCGCATCATGACGAGGTTGACCCCGATCACCACGCCAAAAAATGCGACCAGCATGAAAAACACCTTGCGCCCGGTCAAAGGTTTCGAGGCCCGCGATCTGCTCATACGAAGCTCCTTCGGGAACTCATGGCGTTACGAAATTATCGGTGGCGGATGCCACCTCGCCGAGGCCTATGTCGGTGACGCGGAAATTCACCGGGGTCGACTTCTCCGGATTGTTGGCGGCAGGCGCCGTCACCAGAAGACGCAACTCGGTGGTCGTGTCTCGCGCCAGGATAATCATCGGCCGGTCCGGGGTAACGGAATCGGCGCCGACGACATGAACTATTGCGTTGACGGGGCCGTCGATATCGATCGCGATGACGCGGTCGAAGCCGCGCTTGTTCAACAGGCGGACGGTATAGGCATTGCGGATCGATCCGTCGCTCAGCTTCACCGCAACCGGATTACGGTCGTGCAGCACGTTGACGTCGAGCAGTGTCCGCGTCAGCAGCGCGTACAGCATAACCGCGCCAATGCCGGCAATCATCGCGGAGTAGACGACGGTACGCGGCCGCACGACGCGGTAGACCGGCGGCTTGCCGGCCTGACGGCGGTGAATATTGATATCGTTGTCATATCCGATCAGGCGGGTTTCCCGACCGATCTTAGCCATCACGACGTCGCAGGCATCGATGCACAGGCCGCACTGGATACAATCGAGCTGCGCGCCGTCACGGATATCGATCCCGGTCGGACAGACGGCGACGCATTGGTAACAATCGATGCAGTCACCGACCGGTTCGCCGCGCGTGCGTAACTCGTTCGCTTTCTTCAGCGAGGTGCGTTTTTCACCGCGGTCGTATTTGTAGGTGACGTTGAGCGCCCATTCGTCGGTGAGTGCGGCCTGAATACGCGGCCATGGGCACATATAGACGCAGACCTGCTCGCGCATGAAGCCGGCGAGCACATAGGTCGTCGCCGTCAGAATCGCGATCCAGATATAGGCCAGCATCGGCGCCTGGAACGTCACCAACTGCTTCACCAGTGTCGGTGCATCGTTGAAATAAAGAACCCAGGCGCCACCGGTCCACCACGCGATCATCAGCCAGATCGAATGCTTCAGAAGGAGCTCGGAAAAGCGCTGCAGCTTCATGGTACCGCGCGCGGCGTCCTTGCGCATCCGCTCGCGGCGATCGCCCTCGACCAATCGCTCGACGGCATAGAAGAGATCCGTCCACACCGTTTGCGGGCAGAGATATCCGCACCAGATGCGGCCACCCACCGAATTCATCAGAAAAAGCGTGATGGCGGCGACAATCAGCAGCCCGGTGAAATAGTAGACCTCCTGCGGCCACAACTCGATGAAGAAGAAGTAAAAGCGGCTGTTCGGCAGGTCGACGAGCACCGCCTGATCGGGCGCGCCGAGGCCGCGATTCCACCGCACGAACGGTAGCAAATAATAGACGCCGAGACAGAACGCCATCAGGCCCCATTTGATCCGGCGATAGGTCCCGGAAACGCTCTGCGGAAAGACCTTCTTCTGGGCTACATAAAGCGGCCCGTCGTCTTCCAGCTGCAGGTCGATTGGTTTGACGGGCTTGTTCATCGCTGGGTTGATCTCATGTCCGGCGTGGACTTTAGTCCCGCCCCCGCAACCGCGATTGATCCACCTCAAACAACGCTCACAGTTCCCCTGCCCGCGTTACTTGCCCCCGCCGAGCGAGTGAACGTAAACGGTCAACGCCTTGATCGTGGAGGGGTCGAGACGGCCGACCCAGGCGGGCATGACGCCGGCACGGCCATTGGTAATGGTTTCGACCAACGTCGCCTCGTCCGAGCCATAGAGCCAGATCTTGTCGGTGAGATCAGGCGCACCGAGTTCCTGGTTCCCTTTGCCGGCGTCGCCATGGCACGACGTGCAGTTATCCGTGAAGATTTTCACCCCCGCCGAACCGTCATAGCCCGCGCTGATCGATAAGCCCGACAAGGATCGGACGTAATTGGCAACCGTGACGATCTGATCCTTTTTGAGGACGCCTTCCTTGCCGAACGCCAGCATGGCGCTCTCGTGGGCTTTTGCATGCCCGGAACGCACGCCAAACTGGATCGTCTGCAAGATCTGGTCGAGTGAGCCGCCCCACAGCCATTCGTCATCGTTCAGATTTGGATAGCCTTTTGTACCGGAGCCGCCGCTGCCATGGCATGGCGCGCAATTGTCGCCGAAAACCGTCTTGCCGCGGGCGCGTGCCAGGGCGAGCAATGCCGGGTCCTTCTCGATTTCTGCCAGCGGCGCCGCGCCGAGCACGACCATCTTGTCGCCGCGGATCTTTTCCAGATTGGCGAGGTCGACGGCGACCTCCGCGCGCGAGGAGTAGTTCAGAATGCCTGACGTATGGCTCCACAGCATCGGCCACGCCGGATACACGACCCAGTAGCCGACCGCCCAGACGATGGTGAGGTAGAAGGTGATCACCCACCAGCGCGGCAGCGGCGTGTTCAATTCCTTGATTCCGTCCCACTCGTGGCCGGTGGTCGTCTTGCCGGAGACGTTGTCGAAATCGCTGTGCTCGGTCATGATCCCGTCACTCCTCCCGCAACGGAATTTTCGCTGCTTCGTCGAAGTCCGCCTTGTTGCGCGGCCAAAGGGCGTAGGTCACGATCGCAATGAAAATCGCGACGAAGATCGGCGTCCAGAAGGACGTGACGAAATCCGATGTAATATTCTGCACCGTCAGGATGGCTTTCATCGTTCTGCTTTCTCGGCGAGGATTTGCTCAGCGAAGATTGGCTTTTTCGTTGTAGAGCTTGAAGTCGACTAGCGTGCCCAGCATCTGTAGGTAAGAAACCAGCGCGTCCATCTCCGTGGGCGTGCCCGGCTTGCCATCGAAGTTCCGGGCAACCGCCTTCGGGTAGCGCTTTGCAAACGCGTCCACTCCGGCATTGTCAGCGTCGGCTTGCGCCTTTAGATCGGCGACGGCATTGGCGATCTGCTCGTCCGAATAGGGAACGCCGACCATGCGGCTGGTGCGCAGGTGATCTGCGATTCCCGCGACATCGACTTCGGTCTCGGACAGAAAGGAATAGCCCGGCATCACCGATTGCGGCACGATTGCCCGCGGATTGTTCAGATGCGTGACATGCCATTCATCGGAATATTTGGCGCCGACACGCGCGAGATCCGGACCGGTACGTTTGGATCCCCACTGGAACGGGTGGTCGTACATGCTTTCAGCCGCGAGCGAGAAGTGCCCGTAGCGCTCGACCTCGTCGCGCAGCGGCCGGATCATCTGCGAGTGACAGAGATAGCAGCCCTCGCGGACGTAGACGTTGCGGCCGGTGAGTTCCAGCGGCGTGTACGGCCTGATGCCATCGACCACTTCGATGGTGCTCTTGAGGTAAAACAGCGGAGTGATCTCGACCAGACCACCGATGGCGATGACGGCGAGAATTCCTCCGACCAGGACAATTGAGTTCTTTTCGAAAATTTGATGCCGTGACCAGAATGACATTTAAGCGTTCCTCATTCCGCTGCCGCCTGAAGAGCGACGGGCGCCGTCACTTCTTCCTCGCGGGCATACACCGTCATCCAGAGATTGAAGGCCATGATCAGCGCGCCGATCAGGAATAGCGCGCCGCCCGCGGCGCGAATGATGTAGAAGGGATGCATCGCCTCCACGGACTCGATGAAGGAATATTCGAGGAAGCCGAGCGAGGTGTAGGCGCGCCACATCAGGCCCTGCAGGATGCCGGAGACCCACATCGAGGAGATGTAGAGCACGATTCCGATGGTCGCGATCCAGAAATGCCAGTTGACGAGTTTCAAGCTGTAAAGCCCCTTGCGATCCCACAGCCAGGGAAACAGGCAGTACAGCGCGCCGAACGAGACGAAGCCGACCCAGCCGAGCGCGCCGGAATGAACGTGGCCGATGGTCCAGTCGGTATAGTGGCTGAGCGAATTCACCACCTTGATCGACATCAGCGGGCCCTCGAAGGTGGCCATACCGTAGAAGGCAACGGACACGACCAGCATCCGGAGCACGGGGTCGGTGCGCAGCTTGTCCCAGGCGCCCGACAGCGTCATCATGCCGTTGATCATGCCGCCCCAGGATGGCATCCAGAGCATGATCGAGAACGTCATCCCGAGCGTCTGCGCCCAATCAGGCAGCGCCGTGTAATGCAGATGGTGCGGCCCAGCCCAGATGTAGAGGAAGATGATCGCCCAAAAGTGGATGATCGACAGCCGGTAGGAATAGACCGGCCGCTCGGCGCGCTTGGGAATGAAATAATACATGATGGCGAGGAAGCCGGCGGTCAGGAAGAAGCCGACCGCGTTGTGGCCGTACCACCACTGGAACATGGCATCCTGCACGCCGCCCCAAGCGATGTAGGATTTCGATCCGAACATCGATACCGGCAACGCGGGATTATTGCCGAGATGCAGCACGGCGATGGTGACGATAAAAGCAAGATAGAACCAGTTGGCGACGAAGATATGCGGCTCCTTGCGCTTCACGATGGTCATCAGGAAGACCAGCAGATAGGTCACCCAGACGATCGTCAGCCACAGATCAGCGTACCATTCAGGTTCGGCGTATTCTTTGGATTGGGTTACGCCGAGCAGATAGCCTGTGCCCGCGATCAGGATGAAGAAGTTATAGCCGATGACAACGAACCACGGCGCGAGATCGCCGGCGAGGCGCGCGCGGCAGGTCTTCTGCACGACATAGAACGACGTTGCGATCAGCACGTTGCCGCCAAATGCAAAGACCACCGCCGACGTATGCAGTGGCCGCAGGCGGCCAAAGCTGGTCCAGGGCAGGTCGAAATTGAGCGCAGGCCATGCGAGTTGTGACGCGATCAACAGCCCGACCGAAAAGCCGGCGATGCCCCAGAACACCGCCATGACAGCCGAGAATTTGATCGGACCCATATTGTAGTTGGGCCGGCCGTTGATTTCCCGGGCCGGCAGGGAGTCGGGCCGATCGTAATACCGGTTCATAATCGCAAAGACGGCCCACAGGCTGGCGGCGCACGCCAGCGAGGCGTGAAACGCGAACGCTGTATCCAGCGCCTTGGCCGCGGCGAACAGGCAAAGAAACGCGGACGCGGCAAAGACGATTGCCAGACCGGCTTCGCCGTGGGTCATCGATTTTGCGGTTTGAGATTGGTTCATGCGCGCGCTTCTCTTCTGCAATTGCCAATTCGAATGACCACAGCTTCAGCATCGAGGATTTGATCGAAGTCAAACTCCAACAAATTTCGGGATCCGGGGAAAACGGCTTGTGAGACGTTCAGCAACAGGATGGACCAATCGGCACGGACGCGCGTATTCGGGCCGCGCGATACTGCCGTTCGATCGCGCGCAGCCGCTTGGCAAGCTGCGGAGATGCCGCGAATTCCGCCGCCAAGCATTCTTCCAGCGCGTCGGCGGAAACTCGACGTCCCGTCAAAAGCCCGTAAAGCTCCGGGGGCGGGAGAGCCAGATCCCGCGCGAGCTGCTCGAACTCCGCACGGTTGACGCCTCGCAACTTGTTCGCCCGAGTGAGGCTGGCGACGATGGCTTTTGCCCAGCCAGCCAAAGCGTTGCCTCGCGCTAACTTGCCTATTTGGCCCGAAACATTCGTCACTGGGAGGTCTCACAAAGTGAACCGTCAGCAAAGTAGGCTCCGGCGATCGCCGTCTTGACTCAAATCAAGCAGATTGCGGCTGTCACGCGACCTTGCTTGCGCCGTCAAACGGTCCTGAGCGAGGAATGCCGGGGATCAGAATGCACGGCGCTTGACGCTGGGCTGTTGCGCCAATTGCCTTGGATGGGTCTGCAGATCGTCCCATGCCAACACCGCGGCAAAAGATCGAACATCACAAATACGCTTGCGGCAACGAGCATCAATCGACTGGCATGGGCTGACCTCGTGTGATGGGTCCATTTGGATCTACGGCCGGTCAATTGATCCAAATCAAGTGAGGCGGCGATCAGACCTTCATGGTGCGGCGCATGTCTGGAAATCCACGCCCTCCTGGAGTTGACGCTGCAATGATTAGACGAATTCTGGCGCCGCTGGCGTTTACGCTCATCACTTTGACCCAGGCCGTGGCGGCTTCACCTGACGAACAGCGCGGCAAGACTTTCGCGCTCAATAATTGCGCGCGATGTCACGCCATCGACCGGGTGAGCCAAAGCCCGCTCAAGATCGCTCCGCCGTTCCGGACACTGCACGAGCGCTATCCGATCGAAACCTTGGCTGAGTCCCTCGCCGAAGGCATCCAGACCGGCCATCCGACCATGCCGGAGTTCCAGCTCGATCCCGACCAGATTCACGACCTGCTGTCGTATCTGAAGACGCTAGAATAGCGCTCGCGCACCAATCACGGACTAGCGACCCAGCATGGCCAGCAAAATCACCATCATTCAAGGACATCCGGACTCTTCGCGGCAGCATCTTTGCCACGCCGTGGCCGATGCCTATGCCGAAGGAGCGACGCTGGCCGGTCACAGCATTACCCGCATCGAGATTGCGCGTATCGAATTCCCGTTGTTGCGAACGGCGGAAGAATTCAATTCAGGCGAACCACCGGTTTCTCTCAAGCCCGCCGTCGACGCCATCCTCGCGTCGGACCATGTCGTCCTGATCTTTCCGATATGGCTCGGCACCATGCCGGCCTTGCTCAAGGCCTTTCTCGAACAG
>JACDAG010000647.1 GCA_013695565.1 Bradyrhizobium sp. | reverse complement strand
GAGTTGTGCAAATCCAGCACAATTTTGTGACGGGAAGGCGGACGCCGCGCGATCCCGATCGCAGATTGCGATCCTGATCGCAGACTGCGATCAGGGCCGCAGATACAGATAACCCTGCGATTGCAATTCGGCGATGCGTACCACGCCGCCCTGGTCGGCGATCACAAAACCCGGCAGCAGGTCGGCGAGGCCGACTTTTGGGGACTTCATGGTGTTGCCGCAAACGGCGAGTTCAAGGCCGGCTTTGGAGAATTGGCCGATATGCCTGGTCAGATCGGGATTGGCCGCGGAGGCGTGGAACGCGCGCAACGCTTGGCCGTGAACCACCAGCGCGATGGTGACATTGTCGGGCCCGCCGACCCCATCGAGGTGGTTCTGGATATTGCCGACGACAAAGCTGACCTTGTCGAGATCGTTGAGGTGATAGACCACTTTCAGTTTCTTGGTCGGTGGCGCCTCGGTGGCCGCGCTGGCGCGGGAGGCGGCGAACGCGGCGCTGAGCGCTGAAGCCGCGGCCCACAAGATGCTGCGTCGATGCATGGCGTCCTCCAACTCGATTGCTTGTTACTTATGGCGGAGCGCCGCCAGTTCCTTGCGGTCGGTCACGAGCTCGGCACATTCGCGCAATTCGGCGCGATCGACCCGGAAAATCTTGTCGTCGGCGCCGGCGACCAAATCATTGCTGGCATCGTCGTCGGGCTTGTTGCGTTCCCAGATTCGGATCCGCTCCAGCCGGATCAGGGCGGACTTGTCGTCCTTCATCGCCACATTGATGCCACCGCCCTCGCAATCGACGCCGCAGCCGAACCGAATTTCGTGACTGCTCTCTTCGGCGACGACATGGCTGCAATAGCCGCTGGAGTCGAAATTGCCCGGCCGATGGCGATATTTGAAGCCGAGCCGGAACGAATAATTGGTGATCTTCTCTTCAGGCGGGTTTTCCGCGGTGACCAGCAGCTTCATCGCGCTGACTTTTTGCTTGGGATGCTGCGCCAGATGGTTGGCGTCGTAGCGGCGGACGAAGCAGGCATAGGTCTTTTGTCCGAGGGGGCCGGCAAACATTTTGGCGTCGAAGGCCGCGGCCTTGGTCTTGTCGACGCCCTCCTGGGCGAAGGCGGGGCCGATGCCGGCGAGGGCGACCAGCGCGGTCGATGCCGCCAGCGTGAAAGCAAACAGGCAAGTGCGCTTCATGATCGTCCCCGGAACACATGACACATTGATCGGCGATCCCCGTGCCAAACCGATGCGGCGCCAGGCGTCGCCCGGTTGCGGGGGTCAATCTGTTGAATTGGTCGCCGGTAGCCGCCGTAGCGTTCAACGACCCTTAATTGCTCAAAAAATAGGCAAGAGGCTTGTTAGTGACCCACGCTTTGCCCGCGTTGTGCCTTGCACCATAAAGTCCGGCGGGTGTCCAATTTGTCTGCGCATGCGAAGCGAATTCCAATGGGGCTCCGCTTCACGCCATGGCAATGGAAGGTGGCACCGATGAATTGGTCACGACGGATGAGATCACCCGGACTTCGACGAAAGTTCGAAGCCGGGATGGTTCGCCGCGCCGGCGATCGGCTTGAAGCCCTCACCGTTCTCGTCGGCACCAGCTCGATGCCGACACGAACACGAACGTCACTTATCGTGGCGCGAGCCATAAACCCGACACCGCGCATAAGCGCGCCAGATTTTGCGGGACGGCGCCGAACAGCGAAATGAATCCGCCGAAGATGACACGGCCTGGATCGATTTGAATTTCCGATCGTCCGGTTTTGCGGAAAGGACGTTCAGGAAAGTCGAGCGGCCTTCAGTTGCGGTCTGTTGCACCAGCTCTTTCGGCATGAATGAAGCGAGCTCCCGGGCCAGCGCGGTTGTTAATGTATCGTTCATCTATTTGACAAACCAGTACTTCTCCGGATGCCGCATGTTGCACTCCGGTTACAGATTCAGTGAATTCCATCACATTCAGGAGGCGCCGAGTCGTTTAGCATGACTATTGCATTGCGTGATGGAGTCAGTCGCGTGTCAGATAAGCACATCTGCTGTTGGTGATTCGCGATTGGATACGGAGGACGCTGCCGGGGGCTTGGAACTTGGGCCGCGCATCCTACGTTAAAGCTGAAGCATGAGGAGATGAATCCATGTACAACGATTCTCTGTTCAACGCGTTTGCTCGCTCCTTCGAAGCCAGAAGTCAGAGCGACATGTCGATGGGCGACTACCTGGAATCGTGTCGAAGCGATCCGCTTAAATATGCAAATGCGGCCGAACGGTTGCTTTCAGCGATCGGCGAACCACAGATGAGCGATACGGCCAAGGACCCCCGCCTTGGCCGTATTTTTTTGAACCGCACGATGCGCACCTATCCGGCCTTTGCCGGCTTCTTTGGCATGGAAGAAACCATCGAACGCATCGTCGGCTTCTTCCGGCACGCGGCGCAGGGCCTCGAAGAGCGCAAACAGATTCTCTATCTGCTCGGGCCCGTCGGTGGCGGCAAGTCATCGCTCGCCGAGCGTCTCAAGGCGCTGATGGAAGTCCACCCCATTTACGTGTTGAAGGCCGGTGACGAACTCAGTCCCGTCTTCGAAAGTCCGCTGAGCCTGTTCGATCCGGAAACGCTCGGGCCGATGCTCGAGGAAAAATACGGCATTCCGCGCCGCCGCCTCAACGGGCTGATGAGCCCGTGGTGCTACAAGCGGCTCGAAGCCTTCGGCGGCGACATCTCGCAATTCCGTGTCGCCAAGATCCAGCCGTCGCGGCTGCGGCAGATCGGGGTCGCCAAGACCGAGCCGGGCGATGAAAACAACCAGGACATCTCCTCGCTGGTCGGCAAGGTCGACATCCGCAAGCTGGAAACCTTCGCCCAGAACGATCCCGACGCCTACAGCTATTCCGGCGGCTTGAACCGCGCCAACCAGGGCATCCTCGAATTCGTCGAGATGTTCAAGGCGCCGATCAAGATGCTGCATCCGCTGCTGACGGCGACGCAGGAAAGCAACTATATCGGAACTGAAAACATCGGTGCGATCCCCTTCACTGGTGTCATCCTGGCCCACTCCAACGAGTCCGAATGGCAGAGCTTCAAGACCAACAAGAACAACGAAGCCTTCATCGACCGCATCTGCGTTATCAAGGTGCCGTACTGCCTGCGCGTCACCGAGGAACAGAAGATCTACGAGAAGCTGATCCAGGGTTCTGAACTCTCCGCCGCGCCCTGCGCGCCATCGACGCTGGAGACGCTGGCACGCTTCTCGGTGATGTCGCGGCTGCGCCGTCACGAAAATTCGACGGTATTTGCGAAGATGCGGGTTTATGACGGTGAAAGCCTGAAAGAGTCCGATCCGAAGGCCCGCAGCGTCCAGGAATACAAGGACGCCGCCGGCGTCGACGAAGGCATGGACGGCGTCTCGACCCGCTTCGCGTTCAAGGTGCTTGCCGCAACCTACAACCACGATACGTCGGAAGTCGGCGCGGATGCCGTTCACCTGATGTATGCGCTGGAACAGTCGATCCGTCGCGAGCAGCTTCCCGATGAGACCGAAAAGCGTTACCTCGAATTCATCAAGGCCGAACTGGTGCCGCGATATGCCGAATTCATCGGAAACGAGATTCAGAAAGCCTATCTCGAATCCTATTCGGATTATGGCCAGAACCTGTTCGACCGTTACGTGGATTATGCCGACGCCTGGATCGAGGATCAGGACTTCAAGGATCCCGACACCGGCCAGTTGCTCGATCGCGAGCTGCTCAATCAGGAACTGACCAAGATCGAGAAGCCCGCAGGCATCGCCAATCCGAAGGACTTCCGCAACGAGGTCGTCAAGTTCTCGCTGCGGTCGCGGGCACAGCACGGTGGCAAAAATCCGGGCTGGACCAGCTACGAAAAAGTTCGCGAGGTGATCGAGAAGCGGATATTCTCGCAAGTGGAAGATCTGCTGCCCGTCATTTCGTTCGGCTCGAAAAAGGACGGCGATACCGAGAAGAAGCACGACGATTTCGTCGCGCGGATGGTGGACCGCGGTTACACCGAACGTCAGGTCCGCCGGCTCGTCGAATGGTATATGCGTGTGAAGCAAGCCGGCTGAGGCGGATGCGAAAGTGGTTTCCATTCACATCGTCGACCGGCGGCTGAACCCGGGCAGCAAGAGTCTCGAGAACCGTCAGCGGTTCCTGCGCCGGGCCAAGGCGCTGGTCCAACAGGCGGTCAAGAAATCGTCGCACGAACGGGACATCAAGGATGTCCTGGAAGGTGGCGAGGTCAGCATACCGCTCGACGGTATGGATGAGCCGCGGTTCCGCCGTGAGGGCGGGACCCGCGACATGGTGCTTCCTGGAAACAAGAAGTTCATCGAGGGCGACATGCTGCCGCGCTCGGGCGGAGGGGGCGGCAAGGCCGGCGGTGCCGGTGAGGGCGACAGCGAGGATGCGTTCCGCTTCGTTCTGAGCCGCGAGGAATTCGTCGACCTGTTCCTCGACGATCTCGAATTGCCTGATCTCGCCAAGCGCAAGCTTGCCGAGGTGGAGAGCGAAGGCATCCGCCGCGCCGGTTATGCGACCTCCGGTTCGCCGGCGAACATTTCCATTCCCCGCACCGTGAGCCGGGCGATGGCGCGGCGGGTGGCGTTGCGGCGGCCGAAGCCGGAAGAAATTGCAGCTTTGGAGGCGGAGTTGCTGATCTGCGGTGACGAGGCGCGCCGCGCCGAACTGATAGCCGAGATCGCAGCCTTGAAAGCCAAAGCCAAGCGGATCCCATTCATCGATCCGATCGACATCCGGTACCGGCGGTTCGAGACCACACCGAAGCCGATCGCCCAGGCCGTGATGTTCTGCCTGATGGACGTGTCGGGTTCGATGACCGAGCACATGAAGGATCTCGCCAAGCGCTTCTACACGCTGCTCTACGTGTTCCTGAAGCGGCGCTATCGCCATGTCGAGATCGTCTTCATCCGGCATACCGACCGCGCCGAAGAAGTGGACGAGGATACATTCTTCCACGGCCCGGCATCCGGTGGCACGCTGGTGTCGAGTGCGCTGCAGGAAATGCACGAAATCGTGCGCTCGCGGTTTCGCCCGGCGGATTGGAACATCTACGCCGCACAGGCCTCCGATGGCGACAATTCCACCTCCGACGGCGAGGTGGCGGGCCGGCTGCTGACCGAGAAAATTCTGCCGGTCAGTCAGTTTTTTGCCTATCTCGAAGTCGGCCAGGATGCCGGCCTGACATTCGAGATGCCTGATTCGTCGCTGTGGACGCTGTATGAGCGCCTGCGGCTTGCCGGCGCGCCGCTGTCGATGCGCAAGGTTTGCGAGCGCAGCGAAATCTTCCCGGTGTTCCACGATCTGTTCCAGCGCCGCGTAAGACAGGAAAGAGCACCATGACAGGCGAACGGCTGTTTCAGGGCGCCGACTGGGATTTCCCGACGCTGCAGCGAATCCATGATGCTTGCGAGGAGATCGCGCAGTCCGAGCTCGGCCTCAATGTCTATCCGAACCAGATCGAGGTGATCACGGCCGAGCAGATGCTGGATGCCTATTGCTCGGTCGGCATGCCGCTGTTCTACAAGCACTGGTCGTTCGGCAAGCATTTCGCCTATCAGCAGGCCTCCTACCGCAAGGGCCTGATGGGCCTCGCCTATGAGATCGTCATCAACTCCTCGCCGTGCATCTCCTATTTGATGGAGGAGAACACCGCGACCATGCAGACGCTGGTGATCGCGCACGCCGCCTTCGGCCACAATCATTTCTTCAAGAACAATTATCTGTTCAGGCAGTGGACGGACGCCGACGGCATTCTCGATTATCTCGAATTCGGCAAGACCTATATAGCGCAGTGCGAAGAGCGTCACGGCCGGCTGGCGGTCGAGCAGACGCTCGATGCGGCGCATGCGCTGATGTCGCATGGCATCAACCGCTATCCCGGCAAGAAGCTGCCTGATCTGCGCGTCGAGGAGAAGCGGGCCGAATATCGCCGCCAGCACGAAGAAAGCGTGTTCAACGATCTGTGGCGGACCGTTCCGACCGGACCGGTCAAGAGCGTCGCCACGCTGACCGCCGATCGCCGCCGCGCGCTGCTCGGCCTGCCGCAGGAAAACCTGCTGTATTTCCTGGAAAAGACCGCGCCGCGCCTGGCGCCCTGGCAGCGCGAGCTGCTGCGCATCGTGCGCCACATCGCGCAGTATTTTTATCCGCAGAGCCAGACCAAGGTCATGAACGAGGGCACCGCGACCTACGTTCACTACCGGATCATGAACCGGCTGCACAAACAGGGGCAGCTATCCGACGGCAATTTCCTCGAATTCCTGTCGTCGCATACCAACGTCGTGTTCCAGCCCGATTTCGACAACAAATATTATTCGGGCTTCAATCCCTACGCGCTCGGCTTCGCTATGATGCAGGACATCGAGCGTATCGTCACAAAGCCCGACGACGAGGATCGCGAATGGTTCCCGGATATCGCCGGCAAGGGCGATACGATGGGCGTGCTCCGCGACGTCTGGGCCAATTATCGCGACGAGAGTTTCATCAGCCAGTTCCTCAGCCCGCGGCTGATGCGGCACTTCCGCATGTTCCATCTGCATGACGATCCCGCCGAAACCGCCGGCATCAAGGTCGAGGCGATTCACGACGAGCGCGGCTATCGGCGCGTCCGCCGCGCGCTGTCGCGGCAGTATGATGTCGGTTTCATCGACGCCAATATCGAAGTCATCGATGTCGATCTCGCCGGCGACCGGCATCTGATGCTGCGCCATACCGTGCTGAGCGGGGCGCAGTTGAACGACACCGATACCAAACGGGTGCTGCAGCACCTCGCCGACCTCTGGACCTACAACGTTTCGCTGGTCGAGGTCGACGCGACCGGCAAGACGCTGAAGGAATACGTCGCCAACCCGCGCGGCCTCGCCGCGGTAGCGTAGGTATTCCGGCTTGACAGGGCCTACCGCAGGCTGGCGTTGATCTTTTCCAGCGCCGACGTGCCGGGGCACAATTCCCCGGCCTCCAGGCGGTTGAGCGGCATCTCGACGGTGTCGAGATGGGCGTGCATGTCCTCGGCGTCGGGATCGACATAGAGCAAGCCGGTCACCACCTGGCCCTTGGCGGCGTGCTTCTGCAGGAAGGTCATCGCCGCAAGCCGGTCATGCGCGTCGTAATCGGCGTCGATCTTGCGCAGCGCCAGCCGCGTGCCGTCGTGCTGCTCGACCACCTGCACCGTGCCCGGCGCGTAATCGACCGTGATCGGATCGCGGCCGGAGATGACGTCGAGGCGGTTGACCGCGTCATTATGTTCGCGGACGTAATCAAAGCTCTTGGTCGAGCCGGCGTGGTTGTTGAAGGCGACGCAGGGGCTGATGACGTCGATGAACGACGCGCCCTTGTGGCGGATCGCGGCTGCGATCAGCGGCACCAGCTGGGTCTTGTCGCCGGAGAAGCTGCGCGCCACGAAGCTGGCGCCGAGCTGCAGTGCGATCGCCACCAAATCGATGGCGTTGTCGGTGTTCATCACGCCCTTCTTGGACTTCGAACCGCGGTCGGCGGTGGCCGAAAACTGGCCTTTGGTCAGGCCGTAGACGCCGTTGTTCTCGACGATATAGGTCATGTTGACGCCGCGCCGGATCGAATGCGCGAACTGACCGAAGCCGATCGAGGCAGAGTCGCCGTCGCCGGAGACGCCGAGATAGATCAGGTCGCGGTTGGCGAGGTTGGCGCCGGTCAATACCGACGGCATGCGGCCATGCACCGAATTAAAGCCATGCGAATTGCCGAGGAAATAATCCGGCGTCTTCGACGAACAGCCGATGCCGGAGATCTTGGCCACCCGATGCGGCTCGATCGACAGCTCGTAGCAGGCCTCGATGATCGAGGCGGTGATCGAATCATGGCCGCAGCCGGCGCACAGCGTCGAGACCTTGCCCTCGTAATCCCGGTGGGTGAAGCCGAGATCGTTCTTCGGCAGCCCGGGATGCTGGAATTTAGGCTTGGCGATATAGGTCATGACTTCACCTTGCGGAGTGGGGTCACCTTGAGATGATCCTGATGGTCGGCGATCGAATTGGCGATGAAGCGCGCGGTGATCGGCGAGCCGTCATAATGCAGGATCGGCACCAGCCGGACCGGATCGATGCCGTTCTCGTTGACGATCAGCTGGCGCAGCTGGCCGTCGCGGTTCTGCTCGACCACGTAGACGAAGTCGTGATCGGCGATGAAGCTCGCGACGCTGGAATGGAACGGGAAGGCTCGGATGCGCAGGCGGTCGAGATGATGCCCCTTCGCTTCCAGCAAACCGATCGCTTCATCCATTGCGGGTGAGGTCGAGCCGAAATAGATCACGCCGCATTTGGTCGGCTTGGCGGCGTTGGCCTGCAACGGCCGCGGCACCATGTCCTGCGCGGTTTCGAACTTGCGCACCAGCCGCTGCATGTTGTCGGCGTAAACCGCGCCGTCCTCGGAATAGCGCGCGTAGCGGTCGCGCGAGGTGCCGCGGGTGAAGAACGAGCCTTTAGTCGGATGCGTGCCCGGATAGGTGCGGTAGGGAATGCCGTCGCCATCGACGTCGAGATAGCGGCCGAAATCGCGGCCGGGCTCATCCAGCATCTCCGCGGTCATCACCTTGCCGCGATCATATTGCCGGGCGTCATCCCATTTCAGCGGGCGGCAGAGCCGGTGGTTCATGCCGATGTCGAGGTCGAGCATCAGGAAGATCATGGTCTGCAGCCGCTCGGCGAGATCGAACGATTGTGCGGCGAATTCGAACGCTTCCGCCGGATCTTCCGGGAACAGCAGGATATGCTTGGTGTCGCCGTGCGAAGCATAGGCGCAGGCGATGATGTCGCATTGCTGGGTGCGTGTCGGCATGCCCGTCGAGGGGCCGGCGCGCTGGATGTTCATGATCACGCCGGGAATTTCGGCAAAATACGAAAGGCCGATGAACTCCGTCATCAGCGAGATGCCTGGGCCGGAGGTCGCGGTGAAGGCCCGCGCGCCATTCCAGGAGGCGCCGATCACCATGCCGATCGAGGCGAGTTCGTCCTCGCCCTGCACGATGGCGTATTTCGCCTTGCCGGTTTCGGGATCGTGCCGCAGCTTCTTGCAGTGGCTCGTGAAGGCCTCCGCCACCGACGATGACGGCGTGATCGGATACCAGGCACAGACGGTAGCACCACCATAGACCGCGCCGAGCGCCGCCGCGCTGTTGCCTTCCATGAAGATGCGGTCGCCGACCTTGTCCGCCTTCTTGACCCGCAGTCCGATCGGGCATTTCAGGTTTTGCAGCGCCCAGTCGCGACCGAGGTGCAGCGCATGGATGTTCGAGGACAGGAGCTTTTCCTTGCCCTTGTATTGTTCGGCGATCAATTGCTCGACGATCTTCGGGTCCATGTCGAGCAGGGCGCACATCGCGCCGAGATAGATGATGTTCTTGAACAGCTGGCGCTGGCGCGGATCGGTATAGGTCGAATTGGTGATGGCGGTCAGCGGTACACCAATGACCGTGATATCCGCGCGGAATTTCGACGTCGGCATCGGCTTGGTCGAATCGTAGAACAGATAGCCGCCGGGCTCGATCGAGGCGACGTCCTTGTCCCAGGTCTGCGGGTTCATCGCCACCATCATGTCGATGCCGCCGCGGGCGCCGAGATGACCGGCTTCGGTCACCCGCACCTCATACCAGGTCGGCAGCCCCTGGATATTGGAGGGAAACACGTTGCGCGGGCTGACCGGCACGCCGTGGCGCAGGATCGAGCGCGCGAACATTTCGTTGGCGCTGGCCGAACCCGAGCCGTTGACGTTGGCGAAGCGGACGACGAAGTCGTTTACGCTGCTGATCGGGCTTTGGTCTGACATGTTGATCCCGCGTATGTCATATCGATGAGATATTTCTGCATGTCCCAGGCACCGGTGGGACAACGCTCGGCGCAAAGCCCGCAATGCAGGCAGACGTCTTCGTCCTTCACCATCACGCGCCCGGTCTTGAGGCCGTCGGCGACATAGAGCGCCTGGTCGTGATGCGGCGAGGGCGCTTTCAGCCGCTCCCGCAAATCCTCTTCTTCGCCGTTCGTAGTGAACGTGATGCAGTCCATTGGGCAGATGTCGACGCAGGCGTCGCATTCGATGCAGGCCGGCGCCGAAAACACGGTCTGGATATCGCAGTTCAGGCAGCGCTGCGCCTCGCCGAGCGCGAGCTTGACGTCGTAGCCGAGTTCAACCTCGGTGCGGATATCCCTAAGCGCGATCACCTTGTCGCGATGCGGCACCTTGTAGCGCTTGTCGCCGGAGATGTCGTTGTCATAGCTCCACTCGTGGATGCCCATCTTCTGCGACGAGATATTCACTTCGGGCAACGGGCGCTCGGTGATGTCTTCGCCCGACAGCATCTTGTGGATCGACAGCGCTGCGTCATGACCGTGCGAAACCGCCCAGATGATGTTCTTCGGGCCGAACGCGGCGTCGCCGCCAAAGAACACTTTCGGATTGGTCGAGCCGAAGGTCTTGGCATCGACCTGCGGCATGTTCCACTTGTCGAATTCGATGCCGCAGTCACGTTCGATCCAGGGGAAGGCGTTTTCCTGGCCGACCGCGACCAGCACGTCGTCGCAGGGAATGGTCTGGTCGGGTTCGCCCGCGGGCACCAGATTGCGGCGGCCCTTGGCGTCGTATTCCGCCTTCACCTTCTGGAAGGTGACGCCGGTGAGCTTGCCGTTGTCATGGGTGAAGCCGACCGGCACCATGAAATTGAGGATCGGAATGTCCTCGTGGATGGCGTCTTCCTTTTCCCACGGCGAGGCCTTCATTTCCTCGAAGCCGGAACGCACGACCACCTTGACCTCTTCGCCGCCGAGGCGGCGCGCGGTACGGCAGCAATCC
>JACDAG010000638.1 GCA_013695565.1 Bradyrhizobium sp. | reverse complement strand
GCCAACAGTCACCTCAGGGAATTTTCCTATGTCTTCGTCGAAATTCGACATCGTCGTCTATGGCGCCACCGGTTTTACCGGCCAGCTCGTCGCCGAATATCTCGCCGCGCATTACAAAGGCGATAGCGGCCTGAAATGGGCGATGGCCGGGCGCAGCAAGGACAAGCTCGCCACGGTCCGCGATGCGATCGGCGCACCGTCAGATACGCCGCTGATCGTGGCCGATGCCAGCGATGCCACCTCGCTGAAGGCGATGGTGGATCAGACGAGATCCGTGATCACCACCGTCGGCCCGTATCAGTTTTATGGCAACGAGCTGCTCGCGGCTTGCGTGGAATCGGGCACCGATTATTTCGATCTCTGCGGCGAGCCGCTGTGGATGCGGCAGATGATCGACAAGCATGAAGCCGCGGCGAAAGCCAGCGGCGCGCGCATCGTGTTTTCGTGCGGCTTCGACTCGGTGCCGTTCGAACTCGGCGCCTTCTTTGTGCAGGAGGAAGCCAAGCGGGTGTTCGGCGCGCCGGCTTTGCGCGTCAAGGGGCGCGTGCGGGCCATGCGCGGCACCCTGTCCGGCGGCACCGCCGCCAGCGCCAAGGCGACCTTCGACGCGGTGGCCAAGGATCTCAGCCTCGTTGCGATCCTGAAAGATCCATTCGCGCTGACGCCCGGCTTCAAGGGGCCGAAACAGCCGCCGGGCAGCAAGCCGTCCTATGAGGAAGACCTGCAGTCCTGGATCGCGCCGTTCATGATGGCGCTGATCAACACCCGCAACGTGCATCGCTCGAATATGCTGATGGGATTTCCGTACGGGCAGGAGTTCGTCTACGACGAAATGGTGCTGACGGGCGCAGGCGAGAAGGGCGAAGCCAACGCCAAGCTCGTGATGGCCGCCAACACCGAAAAGACCGGCCCCGGTGCGCCCAAGCCGGGCGAGGGCCCGTCGAAGCAAGAGCGCGAGAACGGCCTCTATGATCTGCTCTATGTCGCCATCGCCCCCGACGGCCGCCAGGTCCGTGCGGCGGTGAAGGGCGACCGCGATCCCGGTTATGGCTCAACCTCGAAGATGATTTCGGAATGCGCGATCTGCCTGTTGCGCGATACGCCGGATGTGCCCGCCGGCATCTGGACGCCAGGGGCAGCGATGCAGCAGAGCCTGATCGAGCGGCTGGTCGACCATGCCGGTTTGACGTTTACGGTGGAGAAGTAGCTCCTGTCTTCGTCAAAATTCGACATCGTTGTTTATGGCGCCACCGGCTTCACCGGCCAGCTCATCGCTGAATACCTCGCCAAGCAGTACAAGGGCGACGGTAATCTGAGATGGGCGATGGCCGGGCGCAGCCCGGACAAGCTCGCTGCCGTGCGCGATGCGATCGGCGCGCCTGATGACACCGCGCTGATCGTCGCCGATGCCGGCGACCCCGCCTCGCTGAAGGCCATGGTCGGCCAAACCAGATCGGTGATCTCGACCGTCGGTCCGTATCAGCGCTATGGCGCCGGACTGGTTGCCGCCTGCGTCGCTGATGGCGTCGATTATTTCGACCTCTGCGGCGAGCCGCTCTGGATGCGGCAGATGATCGACGCGCACGCGGCATCCGCAAGGTCGACCGGCGCGCGCATCCTGTTTTCCTGCGGCTTCGATTCGCTTCCGTTCGAACTCGGCGTGTTCGCCGTCCAGGAAGAAGCGAAGAAGATTTTTGGCGCGCCGGCCAGCCGCGTCAAAGGCCGGATCCGCGACATGAGCGGCACGTTGTCCGGTGGTACCGCCGCGAGCACTTGGGCGACATTCGCTGCCGCCGCGCAGGACCTCAGTCTGGTCGCGCTGTTGAAGGATCCATTTTCGCTGACGCCGGGATTTGAAGGCCCGAAGCAGCCGCGCGGCAACAAGCCGCTGTTCGACGAGGATCTGGGCTCCTGGACGGCGCCTTTCGTGATGGCGACCATCAACACCCGCAACGTGCATCGTTCCAACATGCTGCTGAACTTTCGGTACGGCAAGGATTTCGTTTATGACGAGATGGTTCTGACCGGTCCCGGCGAGCAAGGCGAAGCCAACGCCAGGCAACTCGTCGCTGCCGTCAACGCCGAGCGGATGAGCGGCGCAGGCAAGCTGAAGTCCGGCGACGGTCCCTCGAAAGCGATGCAGGAGAGTGGTTTCTACGATCTCCTGTTCGTCGCGATCGCGCCCGATGGCCGCCAGGTCCGTGCGGCTGTCAAGGGCGACCGCGATCCCGGCTATGGCTCGACTGCGAAGATGATCTCCGAATGCGCGATCTGCCTGCTGCGCGATGCGCCTGATGTGCCCGCCGGCATCTGGACGCCGGGCGCAGCGATGCAGCACAGCCTGATCAAGCGGCTGGTCGATCATGCCGGCCTGACGTTCGGGGTTGAGAAGTAGCTGCAGATTGTAGGGTGGGCAAAGCGTGCCCACCATTCAGAGCAAGATCGTGATGGTGGGCACGGCGCTTGCGCGCCTTTGTCGACCCTACAGATCCCGACTCGAAGTCACGCCGCGCGGCGCGACCGCTACGCGGCACGGGGATCGTAGGCGTACATGAAATCCATCGCGCGGGCGCCGAGCGGCAGCATCAATTTCATCATGCGGTCGCGGATCCAGGCGCCGGTCGGGCTGAACTCGCGTTTGCTGTTGCCGTTGCGGCGGGCCAGCGCCACGATCTTTTCGGCGCGCGGCCGCCGCTCGGCCTCGAAATTCTGGAAAGTCAGGGACAATTCCTGCCTCGTCTGCATCAGCCGGCCGAGCCGCATGGCGTCTTCCAGCGCCAGCGACGCGCCCTGGCCGGCATGCGGGCTGGTGGCGTGGGCGGCGTCGCCAATCAGAAGCGTCCGCTTGCGCGACCAGGTCGGCAACGTCGCAACATCGAGCGTGTCGGTCACCACGATGTTCTCGGCGGCGTCGATGATCCCGAGTATCGGATCGTGCCAGCCGGCGTGGAAACTCAGCAGATGCTGCCGCAACTGATCCTGGCTCATGGCGCGATAGGCCGCGGCGTCGATGCCGTGCGACGGCTGGGTGCTCCACCACATCAGGCCGTCCTCGGCATCGGAACAGCAGAAGCCATAGCCGAAGAAGCCGCTTTGCCCGAACGTCGTCGCCACGCGTTGCCCGATCGGCGCGCTTGCAATCACCGACCGCGGCACGAAGCCGCCAAAACCGATCAGCCCGGTGTCGAACGGTTTTGGGCCATCGGGGATCACATGGCCGCGCACCGCCGAATGCACACCGTCGGCGCCGATCACAAAATCGCCTTCGGCAGAGCTGCCGTCGGCAAAATGCGCCACGACCGGCTGGTCGGCGCGATCCTCGATTGCCACCAGCCGCTTCTCGAACCTGCGTTCGACGTTTTCGCACCAGGCCTTGTTGACCAGCATTTCGTTGAGAGTGGCGCGGCACATGTTCACCGCGGGCTGCCCGAAGCGTTCCTTCATGTTGCGGTTGAGCGAGCCTAGCGGAGCGCCTTTCTGCGAATGGAAATCGAAGGATTCGGCGACCGAACCGCGCCGGATCATCTCGTCCGCAAGCCCGATCTCGGCCAGCACGTGCATGCCGTTCGGGGCGATCTGCAGGCCGCCGCCGATCCCGGTGGCGTGGGGCCATGCCTCGAACACCTCGGCGTCGATGCCGGCCTGCCTGAGGAAGATTCCCGTCACCGGACCGGCGATACCGCCGCCGATGATCAGGGCTTTGGGTCGTTTCTTCATGGCTTGCTCCGTGCATCCGCGAAATGTTAGGAAATCAAAGCTGCGAAATATCTTAGTAGCTAAGATATATTTGGACTAAGATATGAGGCCGACCGTGTCAAGGCCGAAGGCGCGGGCTGCGCTGCTGCAGGAACTCGAGGAGGCGATGCGGCGGTCGTCGGCGCAGGGCGTGCTGTTCGGCCAAACCGTTGCCAATGTGGCGGGAATCTCCGGTTCCGATCTCGAATGCCTGGATTTTCTCAATCTGGAGGGCCGCGTCACCGCCGGCCGTCTCGCCGAGGTCACGGGACTGACCACCGGCGCCATCACCGGCGTGGTCGACCGGCTGGAAAAGGCCGGCTTCGTGCGCCGCGAGCGCGACGAGACCGACCGGCGCAAGGTTTTTATCGTCACCGTGCCTGCGAGCGTCGCCGAGATCGGCCGGTTCTACGTGCCGATGCAGGCGGCGATGCACAAGGTATGGAGCAGCTATTCGGAAGCCGAGCTGCAATTGCTGCTCCGTTTCGCCACGCAGGGCTACAAGGCGGTGCTGGAGGCGACCGAGGCGCTGAAGGGATTGACCGACGCGCCGAAGGCAAAGAGGCCTAAGAAGCCGGCGCCGCGCTGAGCGCTTGATCGGCGCGGGCCTTGTAAAGCTCGGCGGCGACGAACATGCCCCACATCAGGCCCAGCATCATCCAGAAATGCCGCCAATGGTCGGTGTCGATAATAAAGCTCTCGCCGACGGTGCCGAGATAAGCCGAAAAGACCGCGAGATAGGCGCGCTGCCAGGGCGCGCGCACGAAGATGTAGCGAAAGCCGTTCAGCGCGGTGACGAACACCAGCGCCGGATAGCAGATGCCGGAAAGCCAGCCGCCGGACATGAACGCGTTCAGATAGGAATTGTGGGTGTCTTCCGGAAAGTAGCGGTTGAACTGCAGCGGACCTATTCCGAACGGCAGGTCGAGCGCCATGTCGGCGCCGAGGATATAGCGTCCGAACCGGCCGAAGCGGCCGGAGTCGTAGCTTTGATCGAAACTGGCGCGCTGCTTGAACATCTGCGCGATCGAATCGAACGACAGCAGCACGGCCACCAAGGCTGCCGCCAGCACCATTGCGATCAGCGCCATCATGATGATGCGCGAGCGCTGCGCCTGCGACCGGCTGGTCAGCACCATCAGCGCCAGCATGAATATTGATGTGAGGATCAGCCCGCCCCAGGCCGCGCGCGAAAACGCCAGCAGGATCGCCAGCGACATGACGCCGAAGGCGACGGTGTTGCGAAACGATTTGCTGAACCTGTCCGACACCACGCTTTGCAGTGAAAACAGCGCCGGCAGAACCAGGAACGCGCCGAGCACGTTGGGATCCTTGAAGGTGCCGCGCGCCCGGTCGTACAGCGTCAGGAGATCGCGCCCGCCCGGAACGAGGTTGAAATAGCCGGCGATACCGAGTGTCGCCGCGATCATCGCGCCGACGAGCAGGCCACGCCTGAGCATGTCGAGCCGTGCGGCGGTATCCTCCGAAATCACCATCGCGAACAGGATCACGGTGACGGCCATGTACCAGGAGGTCGCGATCCAGGTCGCGATGCTGGGCCGGTCGATCGCGCCGTAGGACTGGTCGAACACGCCAACGGCGCTGATCGTATAGCCGACATTGAGCAGGAACAGGGTCAGCAGCAGCGGGATGAATACCAGCCGCATCCGCAAACCACCCGTGGCGAAGAAGATCAGGCAGGCGGCAAGCGTTGCGATCTCATACGGGCTCGGTTCGATGAAGACGATGGCCCCGGACGCCCCGACCAGCCACACCATCGCGCGCTGCACCGCGCGCACGCCGGGTGCGGCCGTCGTCGATGGTAGCAAACCCTCGGCTGTCGCCGCATACGCCATTCGGTACTCAACTCAACACTGGAACTTCCGTCATTGCGAGGAGCGACGAAGCAATCCATCTATCCGTTATGTCGCACGATGGATTGCTTCGCTTCGCTCGCAATGACGTCCTGGAAATCAATAAGCGTTCTCGTTCTTCGTCATCAGCGCCAATGGCGTCTTCAGCAGAATGTAGAGGTCGAACAGCACCGACCAGTTCTCGATGTAATAGAGATCGAACTCGACGCGCTTCTGGATCTTCTCGTCGGTATCGACTTCGCCGCGCCAGCCGTTGATCTGGGCCCAGCCGGTAATGCCGGGCTTGACGCGGTGGCTCGCGAAATAGCCGTCGACGGCCTCGTCGAACAGCCGGCTCTGCAGCTTGCCCTGCACCGCGTGCGGGCGGGGTCCGACCAGCGACAGATTGTTCTTGAACACGACGTTAAAGAGCTGCGGCAATTCATCGAGGCTGGTCTTGCGGATGAAGCGCCCGACGCGGGTGACGCGGTTGTCGTTCTTGGTCACGACCTTGGAAGCGGTGGGATCGGCCAGATGGTGATACATCGATCGGAACTTGAAGACGTCGATGCGCTCATTGTTGAAGCCGAACCGCTTCTGGCGGAAGATCACCGGCCCCGGGCTGTTCAGCTTGACGGCGAGCGCCACCAGTCCCATCACCGGCAGCGCCAGCAGCAGGATCAGGATGCCGACGACGTGGTCGAACAGCCACTTCATCACCAGGTCCCAGTCGGTGATCGGCGCCTCGAACACATCGAGCGTCGGCACCTCGCCGAGATAGGAATAGGAGCGGGGACGGAAACGCAGCTTGTTGGTGTGGGCGGACAGGCGGATGTCGACCGGCAGCACCCACAGCTTCTTCAGCATTTCGAGGATGCGCGTTTCGGCCGAGATCGGCAGCGCGAACAGCACGAGGTCGATGCGGGTGCGGCGGGCGAATTCGATGATGTCGTCGACCTTGCCGAGCTTCGGGCTGCCGGCGCAGGTGTCCAGCGCCCGGGCGTCGTTGCGGTCGTCGAATACGCCGAGCACGTCGATATCGGAATCATGCTGGGTCTTGAGCGCCTCGATCAGCTTTTCGCCGTTCTGGTCCGAGCCGACCACGATGGTGCGGCGGTCGAGCCGGCCCTGGCGCGCCCAGCCGCGCACCAGCGCCCGCAGGAATGCGCGCTCGGTGATCAGCGCGGCGAGGCCGACGAAGAAGAACGCCGTCAGCCAGAGCCGCGAAATCTCGCTGCCGAGCTTGACGATAAAGGAGGCGCCGATGAACAGCAGGAACACGAACGCCCAGGATGAAATCATCCTGGTCATCTGCCGCAATTGCCCGCGAAACACCTGGACTTCGTAGATGTCGGCGGCCTGGAAGCAGATCACGGCTGTCGCCGTCATGCCGAAGATCGCCGCGATAAACTCCCAATGGAAGCCGGTGAGGCGCACGACATAGGCGAAATAGAGCGCGATGCCGATTGCGCTGAGCATGGCGAAATCGACGAGACGGACCGCGCCCGCAATCACGATCGGCGAATAGGCGCGGCTGACTTTCTGGTTGGTGACCGAAAGTGCGGCGGGCGTCAGCCGGCGGCGTCGTTCGACCGGCGGGCGGTCGGCGGTGGCGGTCATCGCGGCCGTTGCCGCGGCGTCTAACATCGAGCGAGCGTTAATCGGTTCCACGTGTCCAAGTCCGATCTTTTAGTCCGTTCTTAAGCGGGCACATAGGGATGCGCCTGCCGATGCGGAATTCCCCGCCATCCGGCTTAAGGGACAAATCGGAAGAAACAGTTACGTGGGTAAGGAATGGTTAACGTTTGGCAAACGCGTCGCGGTAGCCGGCCATCACGCCTTCGACCATCGCCTTCTGCGAGAAATGCTGGAATATCCGTTCGCGCAGCGATTTCGCCCGCTCAAGTGCTGCCTCCGGATTTTCCAGCGCGGTCTCGATCGCGTCCGCCATCGCGGTAGCGAGGTTGGGGGCGAACAGCGCGTCGGCGTGGGGGCCGAAAATCTCCGGGATGCCGCCGACATTGGCGGCCACCATCGGAATTCCCGCTGCGGCCGCCTCGATCACGACATAGGGCATGGAATCGCCGCGGGATGGAACCACCAGCAGCGAGCCCTTGGAAAAGCCGTAACGCGCCTTGACGTGGCCGATGAAGCGGACGGCTTCGCCGAGGCCCAGCCGCTGGACCTGCGCCTTCAGGGCGGCGCTTTCCTCGCCGTCGCCGGCGAGCGTCAGCGTCACCGGCCGGCCGTCGGCGCGCAGCCGTGCCACCGCGTCGATCAGGAGGTCGGCGCCCTTGATGTGCCTGAACTCGCCGACATAGAGCACGTCGGTGGCGTCCTCGGCTTTGACGATCGGATCGAATTCATTGGCGGTCACGCCGTTGAACACGCAGCGCACCAGGCCTTTCGGCGTGCCGATGGTGCGTTGATAGGTGTCGCGTGCGAACGCGCTTTCGAACAGGAACAGCTCCGTCGAGTCCATCAGCGCGCGCTCGAGGCGGGCGTAGATATTGCCCTTGAACGTGCTCAGCGGGTAATGCAGCGAACCGCCGTGCGGCGTATAGACCCGGATTGTTTCCTTTGCCGCGACCCTGGAGCGAATGAAGACCCCGGCCTTGGCGCCATGGCCATGCAGGACGTCCGGCTTCAAGCCCTGGACCAGTTGCAGGAAGCGCACCCACGCCACGGCGTCGCTCGGGCGCGGTTCGCGGTGAATGGCAACGCGATGGACGCCGAGCTTGAGGCGAGGTGCTAATTCCGCCAGCGCCTGCTCGGCGCGCTCGCCTCCGGTGAGGCTGTCGGCGATGATGCCGACGTGATGGCCGCGGTCGATCTGTCCGTTGGCGAGATCCAGGATATGACGAAAAATGCCGCCCACCGGGGCGCGCGTGGCGTGCAGGATACGAAGGGACTGACCGTCGAGGACAGGCATGATCAGAACCAGCGTTCGCCGACGAGCACCGTATCGCCCGGACTGATGGACGTGCCCGCAGGCGCTACATAGCGCGCCGTTCTGGCGC
>JACDAG010000596.1 GCA_013695565.1 Bradyrhizobium sp. | reverse complement strand
GATCCAGCCTTTCTCGACCTGATGTCCGATCACGGTGGTGAGCACCGAGAGCGCGATATCCTGCGGCGTGCAGACTCCGACATTCGCCATCACCAGGTCGAAAAACACATACACGCCCGCCCGCACTTCGGTAATGTCAGGCAGACTCGTGGCCGACAACGCCGTCGGCGTCGATCCGACGCTGACCTCCGGACAGGGATAGCCTGCGGCCCGGAGCCGCTCCGCGGCCGCGACGATTTCACGCCGTTCCTGTTCGGCCAATTGCTCCAGCGTCTCGGGCGCATTCAGGTCGTAGGAGCTTCCGGCGTGGGTCAGCACGCCCTTTAAAATCGCGCCCCCGCCGGTCAGTTCACGCGCGACGTCGATCAGCAAATGGTCGCCGGCCCTCACGCCGGAGCGATGCCCGTCGGAATCGACCTCGATCATGACGTCGAAGGCGAGCTGGCTGGCGCGACCCATCTCGGCTAGCGAACGGGCCGCCTCGATCGAATCCACAATAACCGTCAGCGCGCAACCTTGGCGGCGAAGCGCCAGCGCGCGACCGATCTTGTTGGGTGGAATGCATGCCGCGTACAAAATGTCGTTGAACCCAGCGGCAAAGAAACACTCGGCTTCCTTCAGCGTGGAGACCGTGATGCCCTGGGAGCCCTGCCCCGACTGGCGCCTTGCGACCTCGACACATTTCGATGTCTTGACGTGTGGGCGCAGGCCCACGCCAAGCGCGTTGATGCGATCCTGCATCCGCGAAATGTTCCGCATCATCCGCGCCTCGTCGATCAGCGCCGCGGGCGTGACCACATCCATCAGCGTCATCAATCCAGCGACTCCCCTCGCGTCCGGAGTACCGGTACGTCATTCTTGATGCCCTTCTCGATCAGGGCGGTAACTTCCGCGGGGCCTGCTTTATCGGGATCCGGCAGGTCTACCCCGACGGCCGTCATCTGCTCCCGCAAATTCCTGTCGGACAAGGCAAAGCGAAGCGCCTTGGCCAAACGCGACCTTGCTTCATCCGGCACACCCTTCGGAAGAAAAAGAGCATTCCACGATCTGATGTTGACATCGCTGTAGCCGGCGCTGGCCGCGGTGGCGACGTTGGGCAACTGCGGCAGCTTCTGGTCGCTCAGGACGGCAATCGCCTTGATCGCGCCGCCCGCAATCTGCGGAAGCGAGGTCGTGCTCTGATCGCACATGAAATCGGTATGGCCACCGATCAAATCGTTCATCGCCGGCGCAACACCGCGATATGGAACATGGGTCACGCTGAGCTTGAGCGAAGACAGCAGCGTGACGCAGGACAAATGCGAGATCGAGCCGATGCCGGCGCTGCCAAATGTCATTTTGGCGAGGTTTGCCCTGGCGTAGATGACAAACTCCGCCAGATCGGCAACGGGCAAGGTCGATCTCGCCACCAGAATGACCGGCGCCGTACCTACCGGCCCTACGGGATCGAAATCGGAAATCGGATCGTAGGGCAGTTTCTTGTAGAGCGCGACGTTGGCCACGTGGGTGCCGACCGTACCGTAGGCCATCGTGTATCCGTCCGGCGGCGACTTGATGAATTTCGCAAGACCGTTCGTCCCTCCTGCGCCACCAATGTTTTCGACGACGATGCTCTGGCCCAAATCCATCGCCATCGATTGGCTGATAGAACGCGCCACCGCATCGCTGGGACCCCCTGCCGGAAACGGAACGATTAGGGTGATCGACCGCGCCGGAAACGCCTTTTCGTTCGATGCGGCGCTTTGCGCGTTGGCGCCTTCGGCAACAGAAAAACACATCATCGCCGCGAGAGCGATCCGTCCAAGGCGCGCGCATCCCATCGCCATCATCGGCATTCCACACCCTCCAGCCATGGCACCAGTTGATCCAGATTTCGTGACTCAAAATCGGCAGGCGGCGCGGCATCGGGCCGCGCGAGACCAACACGATTGTGCCAATAGGTGCGTAAGCCGACGGCGTGCGTACCAATGAGATCGTAGCCGGATCCCGCGACAAATGCTGCCTCTTCCGCTCTGACGCCGAGTACTTCGAGGGCAAATCGATAGGGCCGCGGATCGGGCTTGTAGTAACCGGCTTCTTCCGCCGTGATGACGCAGTCCCATCGGGTGTGCAAACTGTCGGCGGCCACCCGGCCCAGCCGCTTCGAACAGTTGGTGACAACCCCCAACCGCGCCCGCCCCTCGATCGCGTCGAGGGCCTCCTGCACGCCGCTCCAGACCGGCAACTCCAGCCACAGATGCTCCAGCTTCTCGACCACGCCGGCTTCAAGACCCACGTGTTGGGCCGCGGCAGCCACCAGTTCCTCATAGGGGACGTAGGCCCCGGAGCCATAGGTCAATCGCAGGTATTCCGCCCGCCAGACCCGCCCCTGCGCTTCGGATCCCGCGGCCCTGTTCCAGACCGTCCATGAATCCAGCAGCGCGGTCAGCAAATCGAACAGCACCACTTTCGGGAAAGGTCTGGCTTTTTCCATACCGCACTATAGCGCGCAGTCATAAATACGTGCTTCATGATTGTGGAAGATTTGGTTCAGGAAAATTGAATGATCAGCCTGGATGATCTCAGGTTCGTGGAGGCGCTGCACCGGACCGGGTCGATGAGCGCCGCGGCCCGCGCGCTCAATGTCACGCCGCCTGCGATCTCGATGCGGTTGAAGAAACTGGAGGCCGAACTCGGCGTCAGTCTCGTCATTCGCAACTCCCGCCACGTCAGGTTTACCAGCGAAGGCGAGCGGCTGGTATCGGAAGCGCAGACGCTCATCAGCCGCGTCGACGCGTTGCCCGGGATCATGCGGGCCGACAGCGGAGCGCTGACCGGAAGTTTGCGGATCGTGGCTCCCTTCGGCTTTGGCCGCGCCTTCGTTGCGCCCGTCATCGCAAAATTTTCGCAAACCCATTCCGCGTTGCATCTGGACCTGGCGCTCTCGGAAAATCCATGGCGCGCGAACAAGGATGCAGACGTCGTGATCCATATCGGCGAGTTGCGGGATTCGTCATGGGTCGCGCATTTGATCGCCCGAAACGAACGCTGGGTTTGCGCCAGTCCCAACTATCTGGCCGCGAACGGCGTGCCGTCCAATCCAAGGGAGTTGCTGCAGCATGCCTGCCTTAGCATCCAGGAGAATGAAGAGGACGTCTCATTGTGGCGCTATCGGAAGAAATCCTGCGGGCGCGGCAAAGCTGGAAAACTGCAGTCGATCAGGATTGCGCCTGACCTCAAGAGCAATGACGGCGAAGTGGTGCGCAATTGGGCGGCCATGGGATTGGGCTGTGTGCTGCGCTCCGAATGGGACGCGGCGCCGTCCATCAAACGCGGCGAGTTGAAGCGAATATTATCAGGATGGGAATTCGAGCCGGCCAACGTCATGGCGCTGGTTTCGGCGCGGCGGGGCATTTCCACCCGCGTCAATTCCTTCATCAACTATCTCAAAATGCAATTTGCACCAAAACCGCCGTGGCGATGACGCAGGCCTCACCGCCTTCCGGGATTCCTTTTGATCGTCGCACCGATAAGGCCGGCACCTGCGTCGATTTCGGCTTCATTCCAGGCGGCGAATCCAAGAAACAGCCCGTGCTCGGCGACCTTGCCGGTAAAGTGACGCGACAGAGGTCGCGCCGTCATTCCACTCCTGGCCAGATCAGCCACGAGGTCGCAATCGTCCGCCCCCGGTTCAAGCCGGGCAAGAAGTTGCATACCGCCAGCCGGCAGGTTGATCGCGAGCCTGTCACCAGCCGCCCATGCTAGTGCGTCGGCAAGGCGGTCACGACGGCCGCGATAGATGCGGGTCATCCGGCGGATATGGGTTGCAAAGTCGCCGTCGCCGATAAATTCCGCTAGCGCGCCCTGCGTCGCCCCCGTCACCATTTGGCTGGTATGGCGCTGCACCTTCTCAAAGGTCTCGACGAGACCCTCTGGCACGATGGCGTAGCCGACGCGGATATCGGGCAGCATCGATTTCGAGAACGTTCCGACATAGAACACGTTGCCGGACGTATCGAGGCCCTGCAACGCCACCACCGGCCTGCCATCGAAGTGAAATTCGCTGTCGTAATCGTCTTCGATGATGGCAGCACCGACTTCCGCGGCGAATGCCAGCAATTCCTGCCGCCGCTTGATCGGCATCAAGCTTCCCGTCGGGTATTGATGGGAGGGCGTGCAGAAGATCAGCCGTGGCCGGTCGGTCCGCCCGGCAAGCCGCAGTCCGCTCCGGTCGAGCGCGATTCCCTTGACGCACGCCCCCGTCGCCTGGAGCGACACGCGCGCGCCGCCATAGCCGGGGCTTTCGATCCACGCCAGATCGCCTTCATTGAGAATGACGCGCGAGATTAACTCGATCGCGGCCTGGGCCGACGATGTGATGATGAGCTGTCGCGCGTCGGCCTTGACGCCGCGGTGCTCCACGAGATGGCTGAGCAGCGCGGCGCGGAGCGCCGGATGATTGACATTGCCCACGCCCGATACCGACCGGCTGCGGGCGGCACGGCGCAGACAGCGCGCCCACACTTCGTGCGGAAATTCACGCGCATCGGCAAGCCCGGGAGCAAATGGCCGCGGATGCCCGTCATTCGTGAAGTGCCGGTCGGAGCGGCTGACCTGTTTGGCCCAACGCGAGATCCGTATCTGGCTGGAATGCTGGTCATTCGGAGATTTATCACCACTGGAGATCAGCTGCATTTTCTCGACCGCCGCGACCACCGGGCGGCGTCCCCGCGCGACAACAACGTAACCTTCCACCGCCAGCTGATCGATGACGGACGAGACGGTGTTTCGCGAGACCTTGAAATCCTCCGCCAGCACCCGGCTGGACGGCAGCCGATATCCCTGCGGCATGGCACCCGACAGGATGGCCGCACGCAAGCGATCGTAGATCTGGCGCGTCAGACGCCCGCTGTCCTGCAGCACGAATTTCAGATCGACGGTTCCGGAAAGCAGGCTCGGCATAACTGGCCCTATTATTTTTATAGAAATGGACCTGTTATTCATGCCAGTCAAGGCTATGGTCGGCAGCCACAATGCCAGCCAACGGAATCAGCATGCAGCCCCATTTATCGCGTCGCAGCGCCCTCCTGCTGTTTGCGGTAATTGTCGTCGCCTGGGGTCTGAACTGGACGATTACCAAGACCCTCGTGCAAAGCGTTTCGCCGCTCTGGATCACTTCGATCCGGTCCGCCATCGCCACGGTGGCGCTGGCCATACTCCTGTTCGCCCGCGGCGAGATGATCGTGCCGCGCCGCGGCGATCTGCCCGTGATCTTCGTCAATTCGATCTTTCACATGGTGGCGTTTTCGGCGCTCGTCGCATTCGGGCTGCAATTCGCCGCTGTTGGCCGTTCGATCGTGCTCGGCTACACCACGCCGCTCTGGGTGATGCCCGCCGCCTGGCTGTTCCTGGGCGAGAGAATGACGCCATTGCGCTCGCTGGGAATGGCGATCGGCCTGATTGGCCTCGCGGTCATGTTCAATCCGTTCGCCTTCAATTGGAGCGATGCCAACACCCTGGCCGGAAGCGGCTGCATCCTGCTGGCCGCGCTGTGTTGGGCCGTCAGCATCGTCTACGTGCGCGCCCACCATTGGATCTCCACGCCGTTTCAGCTGGGGTTCTGGCAAACGCTGCTCGCCACGCTGGTGGTCTCCGTGCTGGCGCTTCTGGAGGATGGTGTTCCGCATCTGACATGGAACGCACAACTGGTTGGACTGTTTCTGTTCAGCGGGATCATCGGAACGGCGTTGGCCTATTGGGCGATGGCCACCGTCAATCGCAGCCTGCCCGCCGCCGTCACATCGCTCGGGCTGCTCGCGACACCCGTCGTCGGGGTCGCAAGTTCGGCGATCATTCTTGGTGAAGCTGTTACCACCGACCTGATCGTCGCGATGCTGTTGATCCTGGGAGGCATCGCAATTGGGACGATACCCCGCAGGGAGGTCGTGCCTGCGTGAACACGTTCCGCCGGGGTCGGACAATCAATCGTAAAGTCGCAGGTCCCGCAGTTCGGGCGGCAACACCGGACGCGCGCACTCGGCCGATGCGAGGACACTGACAGATCGCGCGCTGTGAACGGCCGGACTTGCCGCATTCCGCGGGAAGCGCTCGGCTGCGGCCGCGATAGTCAGCAACGCCAGGATCGCGGCGACCAGGCCCAAGGCCGGGTTGAACCACACCAGGACGTCATTCAGCCGAACGAGCCAATACGGATTCATGTTCATCAGCCAGTTACAATCGTGAATCGACGATGTCATCGTCGTCCCGCGCCTGGGTGAATGCAATCCGGAATGCCCGAACCGTGCCTTCGGTGAATTCGAAGGCAGCCGGCAGCGCGAGGCAAGACAACGTATTGTTGACATTCATGTCCATCCTGTAATTCTCCGGTATCGGCGGTTGATGCGCCGATCGAACATGCGATTTCCCTGGGCGAACTTTGATGTCCGGGAATATGTATCGGCATCCATCGTTCCGGTTCACATCCAACAGGACAAAGTCACTCAACTATTGGGTCAATCGGGTCGATCTTGGCTTGTCGGCAGCATGTCCAAGTTGGCGGCTGGTCCTGGAAGTCAGCCTTCATCAGACTGCACGTTCCTCCGCACCATGCGCCACCGGCGCACGCCCTTGCACCGCTGGCGGGGCTGCAACGTCGCTTTGACAGCAACGCGCCTGTATAGGATGCAACGACGCATTTTCTGCGGCGATGGCTCGCAACAAGAGAACCGGGAGAAAGACATGTCTGAAAAGGTCGCCGTCATCGGAATGGGGCAGATGGGATCGGGGATGGC
>JACDAG010000575.1 GCA_013695565.1 Bradyrhizobium sp. | reverse complement strand
CAACAAACACTTGGGGCACAGTAGCTTCTTGTATTTATCGAGTGTCGAGACTCAAAAAGACAAAAGTGAGTCATTTGAATCACATGACCCCTTTCCCGGGACAGCCCTGCCGCAAGCGGGGCGAGGTAAGCAAACTGCGATTACCTGTCCGGGTTCGGATAAACCAGGCTGCGCCAGCCGCCGCGATCGAATGGCTTCCAAGCGCCTTCCGGCTGCGCCAGACGGTCGGCGACCGCATAGACCACGGCGGGGTTATGGCCCATGCCGCAATGGCTGCTTTCGACCTCGATGCTTTCGGAGGTCGCGGTGGTCTGCTCCATGCAGCCCTGCCAGGCGCAGATGCCGTCGGTACGGCTGAACACCGCGGTGGTCGGCACTGAGGGTGTTTCCGCCAGCGATCCGCCGAAACGCGCATCTTCTTCGTCGGCGCGGCGGCCGCTGGCCATTTCATAGACCCGCCAGGCGTTGGTCGCCTTCGGGCCGGCAGCAAACGGGCTGCCGAGCGTGATCACCGAGCGCACGCGATCCGGCATCATCTTGGCGAGCTGGCGCGCGTAGAGACCGCCGAGACTCCAGCCGACGAGGCTGACCTTGCGGCCATGGGTGTCGTTCAATTCGTGGACGAGATCGACCATCGCGTGCTGCACGCCCTGGCGCAGACCGAGATTGCGGCCCTGGCGCCAGCCACTGACGGCATAGCCGCGGCCTTTCAGGAAACTGCGCAGCGGGCGCGTCGAGGTGTCGGAAGCAACAAGGCCGGGCAATACCAGCACCGGATGCCCGTCACCTTTGGGCGCAAGACTCAGGAGCGGCAAGGCACCGAGGAAGGCACCCAACTCGGAAATCGCTCGCCCCTCCAGAAACATCAGAGTTCTGAACGGCGGACGAAGCGTCTGCGCAGCAACGGACATCATGGCTCCTGTTCAGGCTCGGCCCCTTACGTCGCGGCAGCCGGCCAATTGTGTCAATCAAGAAGACGTCTGGTTGGTAGAATCGTTCCGCAACGCAACAATCTCACGTGAAAAGCTAGGGAACCAATTTTCTGCTTTCAAGCAGAACGCACTGCAGCAAAAATCACTAAAACGTCGACGTGATTAATTAGTCACACGAGCCGAAGCAGGTATTCGAGCGTGTAGAGCGCCAATCCTGCAAGCCCGCCGATCAGCGAGCCGTTGAAACGGATGTATTGCAGGTCGCGGCCGATATTGATTTCGATCAGCGCGATCAACTGCCCCATGTCCCAGGATTTGACCTGGTCGGAGATGAAGGTCGAGACGCCGCTCTTCTGTTCGGCCACGACGCTGCGCAGCACGGCGACCAGGCCCCGATTGATCTCGGCACGCATTTCGGGGTCGGCTGCCAGCGCCTCGCCGGCCTCCACGAACATCCGCACCAGATGTTGCTGCAATATCTGGGACTCGCCCGAGGCGCTGCGCTCAAGGAACGAGCGCGTGTTCGACCAGATGTTGCGGGCGAGATCGCCGAGCTCGGGCCGCGCCAGCAGATCGCGCTTCAGGCCGTCGATGCGGCTGGCATAGGCCGGATCGCTGCCAAGCTTGTCGACGAAGGTCAGCACCATGCGATCGAATTCGTCGCGGAACGAATGCTTGGGATCGTTGCGGACTTCCTCGAAGAACGCGCTCGCCGACGCCACGATCTTGTTCACCAGAAACCTGTCGGCGCGATAGAGTTTCAACAGCGTCGGCAATTCGTCGCGGATCTTCTCGCGGATCATGGCCATAGTGTCGGCCTGCGTCAGCGATTGATGCACCGCGCGCATGATGTCGTCGAGCAGGCCCTGGTGCCGGCCTTCCTTGACGAAGGTGCGCAGCGTTCCGGCGGCGAGCGGCGCCAGATCGATCGACATCAATTGCGAGGTGATGCGGCGGCTGACAAAGGTCATCAGGCCGGAATTCTCGGTCGCCGCAACCGCTTCGGGCAATAGCCGCAGCGCAAAGCGCGCCAGATCCTCGCTGCGCTTGCGGTCGCGCAGCCAGTCGGCGATGAACGCGCCGAAATCGATCTGGCGCAGTTTGGCCTCGACCGGTGCGGCTTCGAGAAAATGCACCTCGATGAATTCGCCGAGCTTGTCGGCGATCCGGTGCTGGTTGCTCTGGATGATCGCGGTGTGCGGGATCGGCAGCCCCAAAGGCCTGCGAAACAAGGCGACCACCGCATACCAGTCGGCGAGCCCGCCGATGGTGGCGGCTTCGGCAAAGGCCGCGACGAAGCCGAACGCGGGGTGAACAGGCAATAACATCCTGGCCGCGATGAAGATCGCAAACGTCGCCGCCAGCACCAGCGTCGCCAGCAGTTTGACGCGGCGCAGTTCGGCGGCCCGTTGCGCGTCGGCAGGGGAGTCGATGACGAAGGTGGCGGGAAGGGTCATGGCGGCCTTCAGGGATAACGCCGGCGGGCAAGGTATCAGTCCCGTCATTGCGAGCGCAGCGAAGCAATCCAGAGTCGCGAGCGGGACTCTGGATTGCTTCGTCGCTTTGCTCCTCGCAATGACGCGGAGAGAGCTCGGATTATCTAGGCAGACACCAGACAAAAAGAAGGCCCGCCTAAGCGGGCCTTCCAAGAGGGCAGTTGGCAGATCGCTATCAGGCGGTCTTGCTGTAGACCTTGGAGAAGTTGTCCTGCGCGGTCTTGGCGCTGTCGGCGACGAGCTTGCCGAGATATTCGGTGGTGGCCTTCGCCCGCGAGACGAACAGTTCGCCACGCGCACGGACCATGTCCGACTGGATCTGGGCGGCTTCGCTCAGCGACTTGGCCGAAGCGAGCTTGTCGATGCCGGCGAAGAACGCTTCCGCGTCCTGATAAAACGCCTGCTGGATGTTGCGGCTGATCTTGGCGGCCTCGGAAACCGAACCGGCAACGGCGGTCTCGATGGCAGCGGTCACCTTCTCGGAGCCGGCATGCATGTCGGCAGCGCGAACCTTCGCGGTCTCGGCCTGCTTCTTCACGAACTCACGGGCGGCTTCCGGAACTTCCAGGTTCTGGAGCTTGGTGAACGCCTCGGTGACGGGCGCGAAGGCTTCCTTGACGGTGTTCAGCACGGAATTGGTTTCGGTGGTCAT
>JACDAG010000574.1 GCA_013695565.1 Bradyrhizobium sp. | reverse complement strand
CAACAAACACTTGGGGCACAGTAGCTTCTTGTATTTATCGAGTGTCGAGACTCAAAAAGACAAAAGTGAGTCATTTGAATCACATGACCCCTTTCCCGGGACAGCCCTGCCGCAAGCGGGGCGAGGTGAACTCCAGTCGCTGGAGTCATGCTTTGGAGCGTAAGTCATGATCATCTCCCGCGAGCAGGATGTCACAATTGCCGCGTCTGCCGTGATGGAGCGGACCTCCGATCCGCGGCTGCGCGAGATCATGGTATCGCTGGTCAAGCATTTGCACGGCTTTGTCCGTGATGTTCGCTTAACCGAAGCCGAATTCCGCGAAGCTGCCGCTGTCATCGCGGAGCTCGGCCAGCAATCGACCGACACCCACAATGAAGTCGTGCTCATCGCTGGCTCGCTCGGCGTCTCCTCGCTGGTGTGCCTTTTGAACAATGGCGATCAGGGCAATACCGAGACGGCGCAATCGCTGCTCGGGCCGTTCTGGCGGCTGAACTCGCCCCGCGTTGAAAACGGCGGATCGATCGTCCGGTCCGACACACCGGGTGCCGCACTGTTCGTCACCGCGCGCGTCGTCGATCAGGCCGGTGATCCGATTGCGAGCGCGGAGGTGGATATCTGGCACGCTTCGCCGGTCGGTCTCTATGAGAACCAGGACCCTGATCAGGCCGAGATGAACCTGCGCGGCAAGTTCACGACCGATGCCGACGGGCGCTTCGCGTTCCGTTCGGTGATGATGATCGGCTATCCCATTCCGGCCAATGGCGTGGTCGGGCGGCTATTGAAGGCGCAGGACCGGCATCCCTATCGGCCAGCGCATCTGCATGCGCTGATCTTCAAGCCCGGTTTCAAGGTTCTGATTTCGCAGGTCTACGATCCCGCCGATACCCACATCGACAGCGATGTGCAGTTCGGCGTCACCAAGGCGCTGATCGGCGAATTCGTACGGCATGATGAGCCGCATTCGACTGCCGACGATGTCGGCTCGCCCTGGTATTCGCTCGATTACGTCTACCGGATGGAAGCAGGCGAAGCCGTGCTGCCACGTCCGCCGATCAAGTAGGGCCCAGCTCGTTCGATTTGCCGGCGATGTCCATCGCCGCGCGCCATGCAAACACCATGGCCGGACCGATCATGGTGCCCGGTCCGGGATAGGTGCCGCGAAAGATCGAGGCGGAGTCGGCGCCGGCAGCATGGAGCCCGGGGATCGGCTGCCGTCCGGATGTCAGCACGCGGCCGTTGGCGTCCGTCCGCAGCCCCGCGCTGCTGGCGAGATCGGAGGGCCAGACCGCAACCGCGAAATAGGAGCCCGGGCCGATCCTGCGCATACATGGGTTCGGCTTGTGGTTGATATCGCCGTTGAAGCGGTTGAGTTCGCTGCTGCCGCGGCCAAACTCCTCGTCGATGCCGGTCTCGGCGAATTGGTTGTGGCGTTCGATGGTGCCGGCCAGCGCATCGCCATCGACACCGATGGCTTGCGCCAGCATCGCGATCGTTTCACCCTGGAACAGATAGCCTGACTTGATGAAGCGCGAGAGATCGCGCGTGCCGGGATGGACCAGGCCGAGGCCGTAATCCCGGATGAAGCTGCGGTCGCAGATCAGGAAGGACGGGATGCTGGGCGCCGTTTGATGCGATCGCAGCATGCCCTCGACGAAGTCATGATACGAATTGGCTTCATTGACGAAGCGCACGCCTGATCTGTTGACTGCGATCAGGCCGGGCTTGGCGCGATCGAGCATGATGTGGGGGAATACAGAGAGGTGGCCGTCCTCCTGCGGCATCACCGAGCTCGGCATCCACAGTGCCGGGCTTCTGATGTCCTGCGCAATCTCGCCATGCGCGCGTTCGCCGGCGAGAATGCCGTCGCCGGTGTTGCTGTCCGGTGAAAGCGAATGAAGCTGCGTGCCGTCCGGAAACAGCCGGCGGCGCAGTTCGCTGCTCCAGCCGATGCCGCCGCTCGCCAGCACGATGCCGCGTCGCGCGTGAATGGTGATATCGCCATCGTTTGTCGTGAAGACCGCGCCGACGATTCTGCCGTCGTCTTCAATCAGCTCACTGAGTTGGGTCTGGTAACGAATCTCGACGGCGCGTTGCTTCAAACTGTAGAGCAGCCGCGCGACCAGCGCGTTGCCCATGATCAGGCGCGTGCCGCGCGGATGATGGATACGATCCAGCGCCTGCCGCGCCAGCAGGCGAACCGCGTTCGAAAAATTCACCCAGGAGCGAAACGGATGCAGCAGCGACGGAATGTCCGTCTTGCCGATCATCATGCCGCCGAGCACCATGAATTCGCGGCGCGGCGGTCGCAGGCGCGCAAAATCCTCGCCGAGCTTTCGTTCGTCGAATGGCAGAACGCCAAGCGCCCGCCCGCCGAGCGCGGCGCCGGGTTGTGCGTGATAATCCGGGTGAACCGGCGGCGGCATGAATGCCACACTGGTGTTTTGCTGGAGATAATCGAGCACGGCGGGGCCGGTTGCAAGATAGGCCGCAAGCCGCACATCATCGGCGTCCTCGCCCAATATTGCCGCAAGATAGGTTTTCGCGGCCTCGATGCTGTCGGGCACCCCGGCGGCCTCGCTCTGCCGGCTGCCGGGAATCCACACCGTGCCGGCCGAGGTCGCGGTGGTGCCGCCGACCATGCCGGATTTTTCGCAAAGAATGACGTTGAGGCCTTCGAGCGCGCCGACCAAAGCCGCCGTCATTCCGGCCGCACCGGCGCCGATCACCACAAGATCGGTCTCGACATCCCACCGGCGGTTTTCTGTTGGACGGCCGGTCACAACAATCCGGCCGAGCAGGTCATTTCAGCGTCCCGATCGACAGCGCATGTGCCACGCAGCTGTTGATGTGATCGGTCAGGATCGACTTTGCGCCGGCGGTATCGCGCTTGAGCGCGCAATCCAGCAACGCCTGATGCTGCGCGACCGTGGCGCTGCCGCGGTATTGCAGGGCGTAGCGGAAATATTTGTCGAACACGACGGAGTGGGTCTGCATCAGCTCGCGCGAGCCGCAGCTTGAGATCAGCGCCTGATGGAATTCGCCGTCGTAGCGCTTGCGCAGTTCGGGGTCGTCGCCCGCGGTGAGGATTGCGCGCTCGGTGGCGGCGAGCTTGTGATGGGCCGAGACCACGCGGCCTTCCCATTCCATGTCGCCGGCGCGGAACGATTCCGACATCGCGTGATGCTCGAGCAGGATTCGCAGTTGCGCGAGTTCGCGCAAATTCTGGATCGATACCGGTGCGACCTCGAATCCGCGCTGGCCTTCTGCGACGACAAACCCTTCCGACGCCAGCCGGTTGAGGATCTCGCGCAGCGTCGAGACGCTGAGGCCGTAATCCTCCTTCATCGAGTCGAGTTTCAGCCGTCCCGACGGATTGAGCACGCCGAAAATAATGTCGGAGCGAATGCGCTGATAGCCGCTGTCGCCGGCCGACATCGGTGGTTGGGGCGGTTGGGAATGCTCCAGGATCGACAATGCTTAATCCCGCTTTGGGCCGGTGATGACGGAGGCGACTCACCGGCGAAACATAACCGCGAAAGGCAGCCTTACCGCAAACGACCATCGTATGATAAAATAAAATATATCATATATTTTGATAATTATCCTTTGACAATGGTTTCGGTATATGGTTTCCACCGAAAACAGGGCGCTGAGACGACAATTCGCGGCAACAAGCCGCCAAAGCGCCGGTTCGTTTCAGGGAGGATGTGATGAAGCTGTTTGCAGTTCTGTCCGCGGCCGTGGTTGGCGGCGCGCTTTTGGCCGGCGCGGCATCCGCGCAAGAAGTCCAGGAGCGGACCATCCGCTGGGGCCATCTCAATAACACCGACCACCCCGTCAGCTTCGGCGTGCAAAAATTCGCGGAAATCCTGCTCGCCAAGAGCGGCGGCAAGTTGAAAGTTCGCGAGTTCGCTTCATCGCAACTCGGCAACGAATTGCAGCAGCAATCGGCGCTGCGCGGCGGCACGCAGGAAATGCTGTCGGCGTCCACGACCTCGCTCGCGACCGTCATTCCCGAATTCGGCCTGCTCGACTTCCCGTTCATCGTCAAAACCACCGATCAGGCCGACGCGCTGGTCCAAGGCGCCTTCGGCAAGGCGATGATCGACGCGCTGCCGCCGCGCGGGCTGGTCGGGCTCGGCTATTGGGGGCTCGGCTTCCGCAACGTCACCAACAGCAAGCACCCGATCGCCAAGCTGGAAGATTTCGCCGGCCTCAAGCTGCGCGTGATCCCAAACCCGGTCTATCTGGAATCCTTCAGCGCCTTCAAGGCCAACCCGATCCCGATGGCGTTCGGCGAGCTCTACTCGGCGCTGGACCGAGAACATCATCATCGTCAGCAAGATCTTCTGGGACAAGCTGTCGCCGGCCGAGCAGAAGATGATGCAGGAGGCCTACAACGAAAGCCGCGCCTACCAGAAGGAGCAGACGCGGCTGCAGACCGAAAAGGCGCTCTCGGAATTGCAGGCCAAGGGCATGACGTACAACGCGGTGGCGCCGGAAGAGCTGGAGCGCATGCGCAAGGCCGTCCAGCCAGTGGTCGAGAAGATTTCCGCGGCCCTGAAGCCGGAAACGGTCAAGCTGTTCAACGAAGAGCTTGATCGGGTCCGCAAAACGGTCAAGTGATGCGCCGCTGATATCAGCAAGCAGGGCCGATAACCATCGGCCCTGCGCCAACTCCAGCTCCAGACGGCGCCGATGGGACGGATCCTCGACCTCTATTGCGCGTTGCTCAAGGGCGTGATCGCGCTGTGCCTCGCGGTCATGGTGGTGCTGGTGTTCGGCAATGTCGTGCTGCGCTACGGCTTCAATTCCGGCATTACGATTTCGGAGGAATTGTCGCGCTGGATGCTGGTGTGGCTGACATTTCTGGGCGCCATCGTCGCCGTGCGCGAGCATTCGCATCTCGGCGTCGATTCACTGGTGCGGATGCTGGGACCTTTGGGGAAACGCATCTGCTTCATCATCAGCTACTGCCTGATGCTGTATGCCGACTGGCTGCTGCTGGCGGGTAGCTGGCGCCAGACCATCATCAACATCGACGATCGTGCGCCGGCGACCGGTCTGTCGCTCGGCATCTTCTATTTCGTCGGCGTGATCTTCGGTGTCTCGGTCGGAATCATGCTGCTCTACGATTTGTTCCGCGTCGTCTCCGGCCAGGCCAGCGAATCCGAACTGGTCGCCGTCAAGGAAGAGGACATCTGATGGCATCGCGGGGACACCGCACATGACCATCGCGGTCTTTACCTTCTCGTTGCTCGGCGCCATGGCGCTGGGCATGCCGATCGCCTTTGCGCTGCTGATCTGCGGGATCGCGCTGATGAGCACGATCAACATGTTCGATTCCCAGATCGTGGCGCAGAACATCATCAACGGCGCCGACAGTTTCCCGCTGATGGCTATACCCTTCTTCATGCTCGCCGGCGAGATCATGAACAAGGGCGGGCTGGCCAGGCGCATCGTCAATGTCGCCCTCGTTGCGGTCGGACATTTCCGCGGCGGGCTCGGCTATGTGACGATCCTCGCGGCCTGTATCCTCTCGTCCCTATCGGGATCCGCCGCAGCCGATGCCGCCGCGCTCGCAGCCGTGCTGGTGCCGATGATGGTGGCGGCGGGCCACAAGAAGATTTACGCGGCGGGACTTGTGGCTGCGAGCGGCGTGATCGGTCCGGTCATTCCGCCCAGCATCGGCTTCGTCATCTTCGGCGTCGCCGCCGGCGTCTCGATCTCAAAACTGTTTCTCGCCGGCATCTTTCCGGGGCTGATGATCGGTGCCGGCCTGTGCGTCGCCTGGTGGTGGGTGGTCCACAAGGAAAACCTGACGCCGCCGCCGCGGGCGTCCTTCAAGGAAGTCGCCCACGCCGTGATCGACGGCTTCTGGGCGCTGATGTTGCCGGCGATCATCATCGTCGGCCTGCGCTTCGGCATCTTTACGCCGACCGAGGCCGGCGTCGTCGTCGCGGTTTATTCGCTGTTCGTGACGACCTGCATCTATCGCGAGCTGAAATTCTCGCAGCTGTACGGCGTCTTCGTCTCCGCCGCCCTGACCACCAGCATCGTGATGTTCCTGGTAGCCGCCGCGCTGGTCTCTTCCTGGCTGATCACGGTGTCGGAGATCTCGGCCCAGGTGGTCGATCTCCTGAAGCCCTTCATGGGCAACAAGACGCTGTTGATGTTCGCGATCATGGTCATCGTGGTCATCGTCGGAACCGCGCTCGACATGACGCCGACGATCCTGATCCTGACCCCGATCCTGATGCCGATCATCAAGGCGGCTGGCATCGATCCTGTCTATTTCGGCGTGATGTTCATCATCAACAATTCCATCGGCCTGATCACGCCACCGGTCGGTATCGTGCTGAACGTCGTGTGCGGCGTCTCCAGGATCAGCATGGAAGACATCATCAAGGGCGTCTGGCCGTTCATGATCGCCCAGCTTATCGTGCTGTTTCTGTTGGTGCTGTTCCCGGAGCTGGTGACGGTCCCGGCCAAGTGGTTTAGCGGCTAGTATCGGTACAAAAGAGGGAGCCTCAATGGCCACCAAGATCATGATCCTGAACGGGCCCAATCTGAATTTCCTGGGGATTCGGGAGCCGCACATCTACGGCCCGACGACGCTGAAAGAAGTTGAAGCAAGCTGCGAGGCGGTCGCGAAATATCTCGACGTCACGATCTCGTTTCACCAGTCCAACCTCGAAGGCGAACTGGTCAACTGGATCCAGTCGGCACACGGCAACTACGATGCGCTCATCATGAACCCGGCGGCGTATTCGTTCACCTCGATCGCGCTGATCGACGCACTGAAGATATTCGAGGGCCCGAAATTCGAGGTCCACATTTCAAACATCCACGCGCGCGATGAACTGCACCGGCATTCGATCACGTCGAGCGCTTCCACCGCCGTGATCTGCGGTCTCGGTCCCTACGGATATGTCGCGGCCATTCTCGCTGCCGTGCAGAAACTGGGCAAACTGCCGGATTCTGTTCCCGCTTCGCTGCACGGGCTTAAGACTTAGCTTTTGACGCGTTTTCTTCACGCGAACCGGTACCCACTTCGCTCGAAAACGCTATGTAGGGAGATAATCCATGCGCGGCGCAGGCTTTCTGGCGATCTGGAGCGATGTCGAGCCCGATCATCTGACCGATTATCGGCACTGGCTGACGCGCGAGCACACCACTGAGCGCGTGACGACCAGGGGATTTCTGGGCGTCCGCGTGTTTCGCGCCACGCGGGCCGATATCGCCAGGTTCTTCATTCTCTACGAACTGGAATCACCCGAAGTGCTGGACGGGCCCGCCTACATGGCGCGGCTCAATGCCCCGACGCCGTGGTCGCAGCGGACCATGCCGCGGCTCGGCAATTTCATGCGTGGCGGCGGCGTCATGACGGCGCGGGCGGGCCGGGGCGAGGGGTCCACCATCGTCGCGCTGCGCATCGAGCGTTTGCCGGAGAACGCCCGGAAATTTGCCGAAGCGCTCGTCGCGCTCGACGGCATCGCCGCGGTGCAGATCGGCGCGACCGATCTGGCGCGTACGTCGGTGCTGACGGTCGAAAAGGGCATGCGCAAGGATGAGGGGATTTTCGCCGGCCTGTTGATCATCGAAGCGCTTGACGTAACAGCGCTTCGTGGCGCATTGCGTCAGGCGGCTCATATGGCGCCTGATATCGGCGGTACCGGCGAGCCGGAGGTCTATCAAGGCATGTTCGCGCTCGACGCCCGTATCGCAGACTTTGAATAATGCCGGCGTTTTCGCTCGCAGCGTTGACTGTCCTCGACCTCGCGCCGCCGGCGCTGATCGACGTCGCAGCTAGCTGCGGCTATGACGCCGTCGGAATCCGCCTGCTGCCCGCGATGCCCGGCGGCATCGCCTATTCGCTGATGGACGACGAAGCGAGCATGAAGGAAACCCTTGCCCGGCTCGATGCGACCGGCATCAGGGTTGCCGACCTCGAAGTGGTCGCGCTCCGTCCGGAAACCGAAATTGCCGCCTTTTCCGCGTTCTTCGAGACCGGTGCGCGGCTCGGCGCCAAACACATCCTGGTCGCGGCCTACGATCCCGATCTCGGCCGGTTCGCCGATAGCTTTGCCAGGTTTTGCGAGGCGGCCGCCCCGTACGGGCTGACGGCTGATCTCGAATTCATGCCCTGGACCCATGCCCCTGATCTCCTGACGGCCAATCGCATTGTTGCGCAGGTTGATCAGGCCAATGCGGGCGTCCTGGTCGATGCGCTGCATTTCGACCGGTCGAACAGTTCGGTCGCCGACCTCGCGCATGTGCCCGCACACCGGCTGCATTATTGGCAGTTATGCGACGCCCCGGCGGAGCGGCCGGCGACGAACGAGGCCATGATCCACACCGCCCGCCATGAGCGGATGTTTCCGGGCGAGGGCGGCATCGACCTCGTGTCGCTGGCCCGCGCCATGCCGACGGATATCACTGTCAGCATCGAGGTCCCGACCGTCGAACTTGCAAAGACCGTGGGCGCCAAGGATCGCGCCCAGCGCGGGCTCGATGCGGCAAAGCGGGTGATCGCGGCGGCCAAAGCCTGAAAGGTCATTTGCGCCGATCGAACATGGGAGTATCTCTCAGGTTCATCTTCGGAGTTGCTGCAAATGATGACGTTGCGCCAGGTCGAGGTTATCAGGGCCGTGATGATCACCGGCACGATCGGCGGTGCGGCAAAACTGCTCAATGTGTCCGCGCCGGGCATCAGCCGGCTGGTGAAATATACCGAGCGCTCGCTCGGCATCCGTTTCTTTCAACGCCAGAACGGTCGCTATTTCCCGACCTCGGAAGCCGAGAACATCTTTGAGCAGATCAACGGCGTCTACAAGAAAGTCGACGATCTCACCGAAATCATTTCCAAGATCGGGCGCGGCGGGTTGTCGGAACTGCGCATCGGCTCGGTGCCCAGCATTTCCCAGATCATGGTGCCGCGCGCGATCGAACGCATCCGGCGGCGCTACCCTGATCTGCGCATCGACATCAACATTCTCAAGATCGAGGAGGCGATCGACTATTTGTTGCTGGGCAAGGGCGATTGCGTCGCCATGAGCTACCGGCTCGACCATTCCGGCCTCGACTTCATGCCGCTGGCCTCAGGCGAATTGTTCTGCATCGTACCCCAGGGACACGAACTCGCCGGGCGCAAGCAGGTCTCCGCCGCGGAAATGATCCGCTATCCCCTGATCGGCATCGACCCCACTGATCCCTACGGGCGGATCATGGCGGAGATCTTCGCGCGCAATCAATTGGCCTACGACATCACGATCCGGGCGCGGTTCGGCACCACGGTCTGCGCGCTGGTCAAGGCCGGGCTTGGCATTGCGGTGATCGATCAATTCACCGTCGCGCATGGCGGCTATCCCGGCGTCGAACTGCTGCGGATCGCCGAGCCGACCCGGTTCGACACTTACATCGCGGTGAAGCGCGGCGCCCCGCTGTCATTGCATATCGAGCATTTCATCGAGTGCCTGCGCTCGGAAATGCGCGCGATCGAGCCGAGCCGGAAGAGCCCGGCGGCAGCGGCGCCGCGCCGGCGCAAGAATTAACATCATGTTATGTTTCTGTCATAACTGGGTAATTGTGTTAGCCAGCGAAAGCGCTATCGTTTGGCCGGCTTTGATCCACACTGCAGGCCTCCTGCTGCGAGAACAGTGACTGTGTCCCATCGTCGATCTCAAATCGATCAGAAGTTTCTCACCGGATTGATCGGGGCCCCGATTGCGCATTCGGCGTCGCCGGCGATGCACGAACAGGCCGCCGATGCCCTGGGCGTCCGTTGTCACTACCAACTGATCGAGGTCGCGGGCGCTGGTTCAGCCGAGCTGCGCGGACTGTTCGACAGCATCAAGCGCATCGGGTTCGCCGGCGTCAACGTGACGTTTCCCTACAAGGAAGCGGTACTGCCGCTGCTCGATGATTTGTCGCCGGCCGCGCGCGGGATCGGTGCGGTCAATACGGTTGTCGTCAGAGACAACCGGCTGGTCGGATACAATACCGACGCCACGGGTTTCGAGCGCGCGGTCGCCAATCTCGTCAAAGCATCCGGCCATGGCCCCGTCGCCCTGATCGGCGCCGGCGGTGTCGGCAAGGCGATTGCTCACGCGCTGGCAGAGCTCGGTGTTGCCGAACTCAGCATCTTCGATACCGACCATGCCAAGGCCGGGCAGATTGCGGCGCAGTTGCGCGGCCGCCAGCCGATCCGGATTGCTGAAACCGTCGAAGACGCACTGCGGGGTGCCGTGGGCGTGGTCAATGGAACGCCGATCGGCATGCTGCCGGATCGCGGGACGCCGGTGCCGGAGGCGCTGTTGCGTCGCGACATGTGGGTGGCCGACGCGGTCTATTCGCCGCTCTGGACGCCACTTCTGACGGCGGCCAAGGCCAAGGGCGCCGAGATCATGACCGGGCGGGATCTCGCGATCCATCAGGCCGCGGACGCCTTCGAACTGTTTACGGGAATGAAGCCGTCGATTACCGAAATGGGGAATGCATTCGACGGCGTGATGGCAAAACGCTACGCTGCCACACCGCCGGCGCCGCCGATCGCTGCAAAATAAAGCACGACAACAAATAAAACACGACAACAGGGGATGGAAATGAAATCAGGAATTCTGGCGGGCATCCTGCTCGCGACCATGACGGCTGGAGCCGCACTCGCGCAATCCGGCGCGCCGATCAAACTCGCCAATGTGGCCGAACTCTCCGGTGGCGGCGCCACCGTCGGCACCAACTGGAAAAACGGCATCGATCTTGCGATCGAGGAGATCAACGCCAAGGGCGGCGTGCTCGGCCGCAAGCTGGAAGTCACCCACGCCGATTCGCAATCGAATCCTGGTGTTGCCCGCGCGCAAGTCCAGAAGGCACTCGACGGCGAGCCCTATGTGCTGCTCGGCCCCGGCTATTCCGGATCGGTGAAGGTCACCGCTCCGCTGGCCGCGGAAGCGGGCATCGCCCAGATCATGGGTGGCGAAGCCGCCGAACTGACGCAGGGCGGCAACAAGTTCCTGTTCCGCACTTCTTTCGGCCAGCAATCCTCGATGCCGAAGGTCGCGAAATACATCAACGATGAAGTGAAGGCGAAATCGGTTGCGATCGTCTGGGTCAATAATGATTTCGGCCGCGGCGGACGCGACGTCATCACCAAGGAACTCGCCAAATACAATATCAAGGTCGCCGCCGACCTCTCCACCGAAGCCGGCCAGGCCGATTTCGCCGCCGACGTCAGCAAGATCAAGGGTGCCGCACCGGACGCCGTTTTCGTCTATCTCAACGAAGAGGAAAGCGCCCGCATCCTGAAAGAGCTGAAGCGCCAGGGCGTCACCGTGCCCCTGATCGGCGAGACCACGCTGGTCGGCCAGAAGGTGGTCGAACTGGCGGGCGACGCGGCGAACGGCGCGCGCGGCCATGTCGGCCTCACCACCGATGCCCCGGTCGATCTGATCAAGGCGTTCCGGGAAAAATTTTCCAAGAAATACAATTACGTTCCCGACCATAACGGCATCAAGGGATATCTGGCGATCTACATGATCAAGGCCACCACCGAAAAGATGGGCAAGGTCGATTCCAAGGCGTTCGCCGATAATCTGCATGGCCTTACCATCAAGGCCACCAGTGAGCCCGGCATCCTGATGGACGCGACCTTCGACCAGAACGGCGACATCGATCGCCAGGGTTTCCTGGTCGAGATCGTCGACGGCAAGCAGGTCATCAAGCAGGTGCTGCCGAAGCTCAATTGAGGTTGTTTCGATCGTCATTGCGAGCGAAGCGAAGCAATCCAGAGTCGTGGGCGGAACTCTGGATTGCTTCGTCGCTTCGCTCCTCGCAATGACGGAGAGTTACTTTCGCTCTCGAACGTCACGACCGTTGAGGTCAGGGGTAAGCCATGTCCAATTTGCTGGATCTTCTGATAGCGGGACTGGCGACGGGTGCGATTTATGCGATCGTCGCGGTCGGCTTCACGCTGCTGTGGCAGACCTCGCAGACCATCAACTTCGCGCAGGGCGAATTCGTCATGCTGCCGGCGTTCCTGATGCTGGCAGCGATGCACGCCGGCGCGCCGTTCTGGCTTGCGATCATCTTTGGCATGCTGCTGTCGATGCTGCTGCTTGGTCTCGGCTTCAAGATGCTGCTGGTCGATCCGATGCTCCGCCACGGCGTGCTGCCGCTGGCGATCGCGACCATGGCGCTGGCGATCGGCCTCAAGGAGGCGGTAAAGCAATTCTTCAGCGCCGAAGCCTCGCCATTCCCCTCCATCGTGCCGGCCGGCGATATCTCCATCCTCGGCCGTCAGGTCGCCTTGCAAAGCGTCGGTGTGCTCGCGCTTGCGATTGCCGCGGTGGTCGGGCTGACGGCGCTGTTGAACCGCACCTCCATTGGCCATCAGATGCAGGCCACCGCGCAAAATCCTGTTGTGGCCCGCATCATCGGCATCCCCGTCGAGCGGATGATCCTGCTGACGTTCCTGATCAACGCGTTTCTGGTGGCGCTGGCGTCGCTCTTGATTACCCCGATCTATCTCGCGAAATTCTCCAGCGGCGAAGTGCTGGGGCAGGCGGCGTTCATCGCCGCCATCGTCGGCGGCTTCAACCAGGTGCGCGGCGCCATCGCCGGCGGACTATTGATCGGCGTCGTCGACAATCTCGCCGCCGCCTATGTCTCGACGCAATATCGCGCGGCTGTACCGATGGTGCTGTTGATCCTGATCATCCTGCTTCGCCCGCAGGGGCTGCTCGGTCGCGCCGAGGAGCGCACGGTATGAGCGCGCTCAAACGATATTGGCGCGTTGCGCTCGGCATGGTCGTGATCGCGGCCTTGATCATCGCGCCGATGTATCTCAATCGCTACGGCCTGTTCATCCTGAGCCAATGGGCTGTCATGACCATCGCCGCGACGGGGCTCAACCTCACGCTCGGCTATGCCGGCCAGGTCTCGCTGGCGCAGGGTGCCTTCGTCGGCATCGGTGCTTATGCCGCGGCGATCATGACCGCGAACGGGATGCCGCTGATCGCGGGCCTCGGCGTCGCCATCGTGCTGTGTTTTGCGATCGGCTGGATCCTCGGCTATCCGGCGCTGCGGGTGCAGCACCATTACCTCGCGTTCGTGACGCTGGCGTTCTCGACGCTGGCCTTCCTGGTGTTCCGCAACGAGAGCTGGCTCACCAATGGCATCTACGGCATCAGCAATATTCCGCGGCCCACGATCCTGGGTTATCCGACCAACCGTCCGTTGCCGTTCTACTACGTTTGCCTCGGTTCGCTGGCGCTGGTGTCGCTGGCGACCTGGTGGCTGATCCGCTCGCCCTGGGGCCGCGCCTTCGTGGCACTGCGCGAAAATCCGGTGCGGGCGCTGTCGCTCGGCATCGATACGCGCCGCTATACCTTGATGGCGTTTGCGATCGGCTCGGCGCTCGGCGGCGTCGCCGGCACGCTGTATGCGCCGTTGACGCAATATATCGATCCGGTCCCGTTCAACCTGTCGCTCTCGCTCGATCTCCTGATGATGGTGATCGTCGGCGGCTCGGGCTTCTTCTTCGGGCCGTTTCTAGGTGCGATGATTGCAGTGCTGCTGCCGGAATGGCTGCGCTTCACCCAAGGCTACTATCTGATGATCTATGCGGTTGCCGTGATCCTGCTGCTGATCTATTCACCGACCGGCATTTTGGGAATTCTCGATCGCTATCTGACGGAGCGCCGGACCAAGGCGGCTTCGGCGCTGCGCGCGGTGGCGAAATCCGGGCTGGAGCCGGCGCCATGACCGCGGTTCTCGAAATCAGCAACATCAAGAAGAATTTCGGCGGCATCACGGCGGTCGACGGCGTCAGCTTCGACGTTCAGGAGGGCGAAATCCTCGGCCTGATCGGCCCGAACGGTTGCGGCAAATCGACCTTGTTCAATTGTATCCTCGGGCAATTGCAGCCGAGCGGCGGCGAGGTGAAGGTCGACGGCAAGGTCGTCACCGGCTTCCGTCCGTCGGACCTGAATAGATTGGGCGTCAGCCGCACCTTCCAATTGCTTCAGGTGTTTCCGAAACTGTCGGTGCGCGAAAATCTGATCCTCGCCGGCCAGGAGCATCAGGGCAACATGCTGTCGCGGCTGTTGGGTCCGTCGGACGCGGGCCTCACCAAAGCGGCCGAACAGATGATCGACTTCTTCAAGCTCGGTCACCTCGCCGATGAGCCGGCCGGCGGATTGTCCTACGGGCAGCAAAAACTGCTCGATGCGGCGATGGCCTTCATGGGCGGGCCGCGGCTGGTGCTGCTCGACGAGCCCGCCGGCGGCGTCAACTTGACCATGCTTGGCGACCTCAAGGCGCGGCTGGCCGAGATCAACCGCGAGAAGCGCGCCACGTTCGTCGTGATCGAGCACAATATGGAATTCGTGATGTCGCTGTGCTCGCGCGTCGTGGTGATGGCGGAAGGCAAGGTGCTGGCGATCGGCACGCCCGCCGAAATCCGCGCCAACAGCGCGGTCATCGACGCGTATCTCGGCCACTGAACCGGAGGAGGGACACACATGAGCGAACCCATCCTCGACGTTCAAGGCCTGGTCGGCGGCTACGGCAAGATGACCATCCTCAACGGCACCAGTTTCTCGGTGCCCGCCGGAACCATCACCACGGTGATCGGGCCGAACGGCGCCGGAAAATCCACCGTGTTCAAGGCGATCTTCGGCCTGCTGAAACTGCGCGAAGGCAAGATCGTCTTCAAAGGCCGCAACGTCACCGGCCTCAGCCAGCGCGAACTCCTCACATCAGGCATCTGCTACGTGCCGCAGGGCCGCAACATCTTTCCGGAATTGTCGGTGCGCGACAATATCGAGCTCGGCGCTGTCGTCGCGGGGCGCGACATCCCCGATCTGCCGGCGCGCATCGAGGCGGCGCTCGATCAGTTCCCGGTGCTGCGTCGGAAGTCGACCCAGCAGGCATCCACATTGTCCGGCGGCGAACAGAAGCAGCTCGAAATCGCGCGGGGGCTGTTGCTCAATCCGCAACTGATGCTGGTCGACGAGCCGTCGATCGGGCTTTCACCGCTCTTGATCCGGCAGACTTTCGGCATTCTGCAGGCTCTGCGCGATCGCGGGGTCTCGATCCTGCTGATCGAGCAGAACGCCCGCTCGGCGCTCGAGATCTCGGATTTCGGTATCGTGCTCGAACTCGGCCAGACCCGCCTCGTCGACAAGGCCGACAAGGTCCTCAGCAATCCCCGCGTCGGCCAGCTATTCCTGGGCGGCGCGATCGATCAGCCTTCCGCATAAGCGCCAGCTACAACAACAATCGAGGGGAGCGAAACAATGTCGATCACGCCGAAGCGCATGTGGGCGGTCCTGCTGCTGGCCGTCTGCGGCCAGATAGCACCAGCGCTGGCTCAGCAGCTTCCATGTGACGATGGCATCAAGACGGCCTTCAAGCCTGACGCCGATACGACCGTCATCGCCGTTCGCCAGGTGAAAAAAGGCGAGGAATTAAAAGCGCCCGACGCGCCGCAGCCGGTGACGGCGGCGGCTGACCTTTGCCTGGTAAAGCTGCTGGTGGGCCCCGGCGCCACCGCGGAGAAGGACAAGTCCGCACGCTCCTGTTCCGAGGGCATCGGCATCGAGGTCTGGCTGCCGACGCCGACCAACTGGAACGAGCGCATCCGCAATTATGGCGGCGGCGGATGGGTCGGCGGCGGACATCGCTATGTCGACCAGATCGGCAGTAAGGTGCCGGCCATCGTCAACGCCAACATCGGCTATGCGTCGGCGACCACCGATGCCGGCCAGCCCTGGTATCAGGACGGCTCGTTCACGTTCCTCTCCAACGGCAAGCTCAATGCCGAATCGCTGCGCGACTTCTCGGTGCGGGCGATGGTCGAGCAGGCCATCAAGACCAAGGCGCTGGTCAGCCTCTATTACGGCAAGGCACCCAGATACGTTTATTACGACGGCCATTCGCAGGGCGGCCGGCAGGGCATGAAGATCTTGCAGGAGTATCCGGAACTCTATGACGGCTATCTGATCGCCCAGCCCGCGCCGAATATTGCGAAGTTTGGAACGTCCGGCCTGTATCCGCAGATCGTGATGAAGACCGATCTCGGCTTCACGGCAGTGAACAAGGACGAAGCCAAAGCCTTTGCCGCCAAGGTCGCCGCCGCCAACGCGCGCGCCGTCGCCGCCTGCGATACCGCGGGCTTGGGCTTCCTGCTCGATCCCTTTGCCTGCAACTACAATCCCGCGCGCGACGCCGCGGCACTTTGCGCCGGTGCGGCGGGCGATGGTGTGACCGGCAGCAACACCGACGCGGCAATTTGCATGAGCGCGAAGGAAGCTGGCGCGCTGAACAGGATCTGGTACGGCGCCACGCCGGATGGAAGTTTCGACGCCGCGCAGACACCAGACAGCCGTAGCGGCAAGTCGCTCGGTGCCAAACAAATCTGGTGGGCGTTCACGAGGGGGACCGCCATTGGCGGTCAGATCACGAGCGCCGGCGCAGACAACGTAGCCCAGGCGCTGCAGGACGTCAGCTACGCCGCCGACGCCAGCGCGACATCGGCTGTACCGATCGCCAACGCCTCGACCACCGTCCGCAACAAATGGCTCGAACTCGATTATGCCGGTTTGGCCGATGCCATAGCCAAAAACGTTGCGCTGCAGCCGACGCTGTTGAGCGAACTCGTCACTGACAAGGCGGACCTCGGCAAGCTGCGCGATCTTCGCCGCAAGGTGATTGTCTGGACCGGCCTCGTCGACGACGCGATCCCGCCCGCCGGCAACATCAACTATCATGAGCGCGTGGTGGCGGCGATGGGCGGGCACGCCGAGGTGGCGAAGTTCATGCGGATGTATCTGGTGCCGGGCGCGGCGCACAGCTCGCAAGGCCGCGCCTACACGGTCGGCGGCCGGAACGACACCGTGCCGCTGCCGAAACTTCCGGGCAATGCCAACCAGACGCCGACGCGCGAGCAGGATCAGTTCTTCACCGCGCTGGTCGACTGGGTCGAGAAGGGCACCGCGCCCGGCGACATCCTGCTTACCTCGCGCGACAAGAGCATCAGCTATCCCGTCTGCATCTACCCGCTCCATACGACATGGAACGGCAGCGGGCCGGTGACGCAGGCCACGAGCTTCAGCTGCCGGTAGGGAGTGATGAAGTTCGGTTGAATCGGTCCGGCGGCAGACTCGTTGCGCCTCGACCGCTTGCGGGCGGGGCCAGCTCCACGCGATGACTCGCGGCGACACCCGGCCCAGGGCTGATGCGGCGCATCGGCGTTCTTGACCCGAGGACGGCGGCCGTGGACCGCCCACGCCTCCGTCGCAAGCGGGCGCGGGAGCGCGGCTCCTTCGCCGTCGCTGTTTGATCCTGTTGTGCATTTTCGCCGGCAACAAAACAAGTTGACAATCGCATCCAGATATATAACATACTAGTTATATAACAGATTGGACATGCACTTTGATCCACCTCGACGCTGCCTTCTCCGCGCTTGCCGACCCGACACGCCGGGCGATCCTGGCTCGTCTTACCTTGGGCGAAGCAACGGTCATGGAGCTGGTCGAGCCCTTCGACATGACGCAACCGGCGATCTCACGCCACCTCAAGGTCCTTGAGGGTGCCGGGCTGATTGTACGCCGCGTCGATGGCACCAAGCGGCCATGCCGGCTCGCACCGGCAGCCGTGACTGAAATCGACCAGTGGCTTGCGATGCTGCGCGAAGCGCTGGCGAAAAATTACAACCGGTTGGACGACGTTCTGGCCGCCATGAAAACCGAGAAAGGCAATCCATGAGCAAGTTGACGCTGAAGACCGAAGGCGACAAGCACGTCGTTGTCACCCGCCGCTTCGATGCGCCGCCGAAGGCGGTCTACCGCGCGCACACCGAGCCGGCGCTACTTCAGAAATGGCTGCTCGGCCCGGACGGCTGGACGATGCCTGTTTGCGTCAGCGAAGCGCGCCCAGGCGGCAAGATCAGATTCGAATGGGCGGACGGCAAGGGCGGTGGGTTTTACCTGACGGGCGAATATCTCGAGCTCGAACCGTTCAGCCGCATCGTTCATGTGGAGCGAATGCATCTGCCCGAGCCCACGCCGGACAACCGGGTCGAAACGACGTTCAAGCCGGATGGAAACGGCACGCTGTTCACGCTGCGGATGACGCTGCCCGATGCCGCGACGCGCGAAGCCATGCTGGCGACCGGGATGGAGCACGGCATGGAGGCAAGCTATGTGCGGCTCGATGCGATGGGCAATCCGGTCAGTTCGTAAAGCAAGGCCGGTGCCGCGCCTTCGACAGCGTGATGGCGAAGCGCGGTTATGATACCTGATACGGCATCGGGTGTGTCAGCCGGTTCAGATCGACCATGAGCGAACCACAGCCGCAAGCAGGCGCGCGGACGCACGAAATGCTGGGCCTGCTCGGCTTCCTGCTG
>JACDAG010000569.1 GCA_013695565.1 Bradyrhizobium sp. | reverse complement strand
TGCCGTTCATGATCCTGCCGATCTACAGTGCGCTAACGCGCATCGATCCGGATCTGCCGAAGGCGGCGCGCGGGCTCGGTGCGTCCGCCGCCCGTGTCGTTACGACGATCTACTTTCCGCTGACTTTGCGGGGCATTATTGCCGGCTTGACGCTGGTCTTCGTGGTCTCGCTGGGCTTCTATATCACGCCGGCGCTGCTCGGCGGCGGCAAGGTGATGATGTTCGCGATGGTCATTGAGCAGCAGGTGCGGGAATTCTTGGCGTGGAATTTCGCCGGCGCGCTCTCGGTGATCCTGCTGGCGGTGACGCTAATGATGTTCTGGTTGTTGAATCAGGGCGTGGCCCGCCATCTCAGGGATTGATCTGCATGGTGGAGACGACGCGATGAAAGGGCAGAGAAGGCAGCGCGGTGTCGGAGCCGGACGGATATTACTGCGCTTCGTCTGCGGGCTGATCTTTGCGTTCCTGATGCTGCCACTGCTCGTGCTGTTTCCAATCTCGTTCAGTTCGGGAAGTTATTTGCGCTTTCCTCCGCCCGGCTTCTCCCTCAAATGGTACGCGCGTTACTTTGAGGACCCGACCTGGATCGACGCCACCTATCGCAGCCTGCAGGTCGGCGCGGCGACGACGGCGCTGGCGCTCTTGATCGGAATCCCGCTCGCCTTCGGGCTGGCACGAGGGCGCTTTCGCGGCCGCGCCCTGATCGAAAACGGCATCTCGGCGCCGATCATCGTGCCGCACATTGTGCTGTCGATTGCGATATACGGGCTGTTCTCGCGGCTCGGACTGATTGGCGAATGGTATGGCATCGCGGTGGCGCATACCGTATTGGCGTTGCCGTTCGTCGTAATCGTGCTGCTGTCGGGCCTGCGAGATTTCGACACCAGCCTTGAACTGGCCGCGCGCGGCTTAGGTGCCGGCCCGATCGATGCGGCGCGCACTGTCACGCTGCCGATCTTGGCGCCGAGCGTCTATTCCGCGGCATTCCTCGCCTTCATCACATCGTTCGACGAACTGGTGGTGGCCATGTTCATTTCCGGCGCCAACATGACGTTGCCGAAGAAAATGTTCGACAGCATCATGAGTGAGATCGAACCAACCGTCGCGGCCGTCTCCGCCATGCAGATCGTGCTGATATCCGCACTCCTGCTGCTCGGAACCTGGCTGCGTAGGCCCGTAGAGGCGCCGCTCGTGCGCTAGAAAAAAACATGAAAGGCAGGACGGCGATGCCGAACAGCATTCTCCACGAAGAGTTCCAGGCGATGCCCTATTGGTGGGAGGCCTACAAGCCTGTCACCGGCGATCTCACTGATGTGCCGCCAACTGCGCGGGTAGCCATTGTCGGCGGCGGCTATGCAGGTCTTTCCTGCGCCATCGAGCTTGCGGATGCCGGCATCGAGGCTTGCGTGTTCGAATCGGCCGAACTTGGCGCCGGCGCCAGCACGCGAAGCGGCGGCGGTGTCAGCGGCGGCGTCAACATCGGCAAGAGTTTCACCGGCAAGGTGACGATGCTCGAAGCTGACGTGCTGAAAAACATCCTCGCTTCCGGCTACGATGCTTTTAGCCTGATCGAGAGCTTGATCGAGCGGGAAAAAATCGATTGCTTCTGGGAGAAGACCGGCCGCTTTGTCGGCGCGTGGACGCCCAACGACTACGCCTATCAGGAGCGTCGCGTCGCAACCCTTAATGCCAATGCGGGATCGGGCGCCTTCATGGTGCCGAAGGAGCGGCAGCGGGAAGAGATGGCGTCGGACTATTACTACGGCGGCATGGTGGTGGAGCGCTCGGCCAAGCTACATCCAGCTCTCTACTACAAGGGACTGCTCGACGCGGCGCGCCGCCGCAAGATCATGCTCTGTGCCAAGGCTGCGGTGAAGACCATCACACCTGCCGGACAAGGCTGGCGGATCGTGACCTCGCGCGGGGACATCGAGGTCGGCGACGTCGTGATCGCCACCAACGGCTATACGGGCGACGCGACGCCGGAACTGAAGCGCCGCCTGATCCCGCTGGCGAGCCACATCATCGCCACCGAAGAACTGCCGCCGGACCTTGCGGCCTCGCTGATCCCGAAGAAGCGCACTCTGGCCGACACCAAGCGCGTACTTTGCTATTACCGGATGTCGCCGGACGGCAAGCGCATGATCTTTGGCGGACGCGCCCGCTTCACCCAGGTCACGCCTGCCGTGAGTGCGCCGATCCTGCATCGTTTCATGACCGATCGCTTTCCCCAGTTGAAGGGTATCCGCGTCACGCATGCATGGACCGGCAACGTCGCCTTCACCTGGGATGCACTTCCGCATACCGGTACGCTCGGCGGCATGCATTATGCGCTTGGCTGCAACGGCAGCGGCGTGGCGATGATGACCTATCTGGGACGCCAGACTGCGCGTCGCATCATCGGCGGCTCCAATTCCACCTGCGGCTTCGAACTGGAGGATTTTCCGGATTTTCCGCTCTACAATGGCAGTCCGAACTGGGCGCTGCCCGCGGTTGGCGCCTATTATCGCTTCCGCGATGGCTTGAACCGCACGCTCGCTCGGTTCTCCTGAGCGGAAAAAGGCAGTACTCGGCAAAAAATTGGGATTACGGCCGCGCGTCGTTCCGGAGCCGGCTTCCTCTTGTCCAATCGTCGGTGCGGGGCGCCGGCTTCCGCTTCTAGGCACAAAACAGACGTGGTCCGACTCGAGTCCGCGATCGAGGGAAGAGCGGAAGTTGGTTTTCGGGGCCGTCAGGTTATCGGATGGCCCAAGCATCGATGATTGCATCTCGGCCACTGGCCTGCTTCCATGACATCTGATGGGCGAATCCGCGCGCCTCAAAAATGTCTGGCGGCCAGAAGGGTGAGCAAAACCGCGCCTGAGACTATGCCAACCGCAACCATATTGATCAGGTTTTTGGGCCGCCATCGATATCATTGATGCGCCGCGCACCGGTGCCAGGTCGTTTCGCGATTTTCCGCGTTTCGCGTTTTGTAACGTTGCCTTTCCAGCTACTGCATTCCCCAAAAAATTGGCGGGTCAGGCGCACTTTCGCAGCCTGACCCTGACGCTTTCCCTGTCGAAGTTTGCCTTCGATCTGAAAGCAACCATGTCACGGAGACGGCCGGAAAGCTTAAGGGCTTTGGTGAATCAAACCTCACCGGCGCTGATGGTTGACGATTTCAGTGCATTCATGCGAACGGCGATGGGTTGGCGCCGTCCACAGATTTGACCATTAAGCGATCGTCTTCAGATAGAGACTTGGATCGAAGTATTTGCTGGCGGGCGTGAAATCCTTGATGCCGGCATTGGCCATGAAAAAGTCGGTCGATTGCTGCAGCCAGTTGGTGACGGTGCCGTCGGTATAGAGCTTCTTCCATTCGCCCGAGGTAAACATCTTCTGCGCCTTAAACGACTCGTTGATGTCAGCCAGCGGCGTCTGGCTGTAATGGCCCTTTTGCAGCTTTTCCATCGCCTCGGCGCTGTTGGCGATGATGTAGTCATTAGCCTCCGCCCAGCCCTTGATTAGCTTACCCAAAGTCTCCTTGTTCGGTTCGTAATAGTCATTGGCCGCCGCCCAGCCGCCGATGATGGCGGCCTGCGGGTAGTACATGGAAGCGTCGGCAAGCTTGACGGCGCCCGGCATCTTGTCGCGGACAGTGACGTTGAAGGGCACCCAAAGCGCGACGGCCGGGACGGCGCCGGAAATAAACGCCGTCACGGCGGCCGGCATGGTCTGGTTGATGAGTTCGACTTCCTTGGGATCAATCTTGTTGGCGCGCAGGGCCTTGTCGAGGAACACATGTGCGGTGGTACCGGTCGCGGTGGCGATGCGCTTCCCCTTGAGGTCGTCGAACGATTTGATGCCCTGGTCACCGCGCACCCAGAGCTGAGCGGTCGCCACCTCGATATCGTTGATCAGGAACACCTTGCCCTGTCCGCGCGCAGGAAAATTTGACAGCACGGCGCCGGTTGCCAGCACGTCGAGGCTGCCTCCAATTAGTGCCTGGAAGATCTCGAGCCCAGTATTGAATTGACGCAATTCGAGATCAAGACCCTGCTTCTCGAAACTGCCGCGGTCCATGCCGGTCCATATCTGTCCGTCGACGGCAACCGTATGCAGATAGCCGACCCGGACTTTCGTTTTGGCCTGAGCAATCGCCGGTGCGGACGCGGCGAATCCTCCGAGTGCAACGCCAGCAGTGGTGGTCAGGAATTGTCGTCGATCCATGGTACTCTCCTCCCTGTGGTTCTTGATTATTCCGAAAATGAAGCCGGCCGAATCTGGGCTTGCTGCGCGCGATATTCGCTCATTACGAGCTCCCTGATGTGGCTTCGCAGCTCGCCAAACTCCGGTCGCTCCTGCAGCGCTTCATCGCGGGGGTACGAGAACGGAACGTCGATGATCTCCTTGATCCGCGCCGGTCGCGCCGTCACCACCACGATGCGCGAGGCGAGGTAAATCGCTTCTTCGACGGAATGGGTGATCAGCATGACAGTCTTGCCTTCGGTGCCGAGCACCCTGAGCAGCAGGTTTTGCATGTTGGCGCGGGTCTGGGCGTCGAGCGCCCCGAACGGTTCATCCATGAGTAGGAACTGCGGCTTGACCGCATAAGCGCGCGCGATCGCGAGCCGCTGCCGCATTCCACCCGACAAATGCTTTGGGTAGGAGTTGGCAAAATCGGACAGGCCCATCAGCTCAAGGTAATGCTCGCAGATATAGTCCCTCTCCGCGACGGGAACACGATTGGCTCTCAGTTTGAGGCCGAACGCAATGTTGTCCTTGACGGTCAGCCAAGGAAACACGCCGTATTCTTGAAAGATGACGCCGCGTTCGGGACCCGGCCCCTTCACCGGTTGCCCGTCAAACAGCACCTTGCCGGTCGTCGGCTTCTGAAAACCCGCCAACATACTCATCATTGTCGTCTTGCCGCAGCCCGACGGACCGATCACCGCGATGAAGTCACCGTCATTGATATCGTAGCTGACATCCTCGACGACCCGCAGCTTTCCTTTCGGCGTATCGAATTCGAGCGACACGCGATCGAAACGTGCGTTATGAATGCCACCGATCGCGCTCATACAACGGCTCTTTCCTGCCACACCAACAGGCGGGCACTGATCCAGCGTAGGATTAGGTCCATGATCAGGGCAATGAAGCCGATGCAGATGATTCCGACATAGATGACGTCGAGCAGGAAATAGGTGGAGGCATTCTGGATCATGGCCCCAAGGCCGCGTTGCGCAGCGATCAGTTCGGATGCCACCAGCGTCGCCCACGCGACGCCAAGCGCGACGCGCAGCGCTGTCAGGATATGCGGCACGGTTAGGGGTATGATTACCTTTCGAAAAATCTCGAACTCGCCGGCGCCTAGCGTCTGCGCGACGCGAATGTAGAGCGGCGTGATCTGCGAGACGCCCTCATACATGACGATGACGCCGGCGAAGAACGAGGCATAGAAAAGGATGACAAGCTTCGCGAGTTCATCGACCCCGAAATAGACGATGACGAGGGGGATCAGCGCGATCGGCGGCAGGGCGCGGAAGAAATTGATCATGGGATCGGCGAAGGTGCGCGCCGGTCGGTACCAGCCCAGCAGGAACCCGACGGGAACGGCGACGAGGATGCCGAGCATGACGCCGAGAAACACCCGCCGGGTCGATGCAAAAACGTCGAACAGCAGTCCCTCATGTAGCAGCAATTCGACGAATTTGGCCGCCACCTGGTGCGGTGCCGGAATTAGCGAAACATTTACAAAGCCGCTCCAGCGGACGCCATACCAGAGAGCGACGGCGCCGACCCATGGCGCGAGCCCAAGCAAAAAGCGTCTCGCGACACTTCCGTTCATTTGATCCGACCCGACGGCGATAGCGATTGATCCCAAGGAAGTCATATTATAAATAGGATGACCATACAAGGACGGATAAGCCGCCGCCTGGACGCGGTTCTGGATTGCCGATCATGACATCGCAGACATTCGTCATCCGCAGCGTGCAGGCCTTTTGTTATCGCTATCCGCTCGCCACGCCGGTCGTGACGTCATTCGGCCGCATGCTGGATCGACCGGCGGTGTTCGTTCGCGCCGAAGATGAAGACGGCAGGATCGGTTGGGGTGAGGTCTGGGCCAACTTCCCATCGACCGGCGCGGAACACCGCGCGAGGCTCGTCAATGAGGTGCTTGCGCCGGTGATATCCGCGTTTGCCGCCATCCACCCCCTCGATGTGTTTGAAACCCTGACCAAGACAACGTCGGTGCTTGCGCTGCAGTCCGGCGAGCCTGGTCCATTTGCCCAAGCGATCTCCGGGATAGATCTTGCGGTGTGGGACCTTTATGCCCGACGTTGCAATCTGCCGCTCTGGAAATTGCTCGGCGGCAATGGCAGTCAGATTCGCGTCTATGCCAGCGGCATCAATCCGACGGGTTCGAGGCAGATGGCCGAAGCAGCGATCGGTCGGGGCCATCGCGCATTGAAGCTGAAAGTCGGCTTCGATCCCGATGCCGACCGTGCCAATCTCACCTCGCTTCGCCAACTCGTCGGCGACGGCATGCTGGCCGCGGATGCCAATCAGGCGTGGTCGACGGCCCGCGCGCTCGAGATCGTACCTCACCTGGGAGAATTCGGTCTTGCCTGGTTGGAAGAGCCGATCCGTGCGGACCGGCCGTGGGAGGAGTGGCAGACGTTGCGCAAAGGAATTGGGATCCCCTTAGCGGCCGGAGAAAACATCGCAAGTCGCGCCGGTTTCCAGCAAGCCCTTGGCGGGGACGTGCTGCGGGTCGTTCAGCCGGACATTGCCAAATGGGGTGGCCTGAGCGTCTGCTCCGACATCGCCCATGACATCCGGCGAGCCGGCAAGACATTCTGTCCGCATTATCTTGGCGGCGGCATCGGGCTGCTGGCATCAGCCCATCTGCTGGCGGGGGTAGGCGGCGACGGCTTGCTGGAAGTCGATTCTAATGACAATCCGCTGCGCGATCTTTTCTGCGGTCCGGTCGCTGCCATCTCCGAAGGAACGATCACCCTGGGCGACGACCCCGGCCTTGGAATCGATCCGGATCTCGTATCGATCGAACAATACCGGACAGTCTGATTGAGCAGAAAGTGTTGCATGGCTGCGCAGCGATACGACTACATTATCGTCGGCGCCGGATCGGCGGGTTGCGTGGTCGCGAACCGCCTGTCCGCCGACCCCGCCTGCCGCGTGCTGTTGCTGGAAGCTGGCGGCTCGGATCGAAATTTCTGGCTCAAACTGCCGGTCGGCTACTATCGCACGATCTACAACGAGCGCTTTTCACGGCTGTTCCGGACAGAGCCGAGCGAGACCACCGGGGACCGGTCAATTGTATGGCCGCGCGGCCGCGTGCTAGGGGGATCGTCGTCGATCAACGGCCTGATCTTCATTCGCGGCCAACATGAGGATTTCGACGATTGGGAAAACCTCGGCGCGAAGGGCTGGAGCTACCGCGAATTATTACCGTACTTCCGCCGCTACGAGCGCTACCGAGGCGGCGAGAGCCAGTATCACGGCGGTCTCGGCGAATTTGAAGTGTCCGACTTGCGCAACGACAATCCAGCCTCGAAGGCATGGATCGAGGCTGGCGTCGAGTTCGGGCTGCCGCGCAATCCCGATTTCAATGGCGAAACGACGTTCGGCGTGGGTGCTTATCAGCTCGGCATCGGCAAGCGTTGGCGCACCAGTTCGGCGTCGGCTTTCTTGCAGCCGGTTATGTATCGGCCGAACCTGACCGTCGTCATCGGCGCGCAGGTCAGCAAAGTGACGTTCCGGGGATCCATCGCGACCGGCGTCGAGTGGATCAAGGACGCACAGACATTCACTGCGAGCGCAGACGGCGAAGTCCTTCTGTCGGCTGGGGCGCTGCAATCTCCACAAATTCTCCAGCTTTCCGGCATTGGCCCGGTCGATTTACTGCGCCGGTTCGGGATTCCCTTGGTGGCCGACTCCCCGGAGGTTGGACGCAACCTGCAGGATCATTACCAAGCGCGTCTGATCGTGCGGCTGAAGCAGCGGATATCGCTGAACGACCAGGTGCGTAACCCCGTCGAATTGGCCAAAATGGGGTTGGAATGGATGTTCGCCGGCCGCGGACCCTTGACCGTCGGCGCCGGCCAGGTCGGCGGCGCTGCCCGCACGGAATATGCGGTCGGTGGGCGGCCTGACGTACAGTTCAACGTGATGCCGCTTTCCGTCGATAAGCCGGGCGATCCCCTACACAGTTACTCCGGCTTCACGGCGTCGGTCTGGCAATGCCATGGCAAGTCGCGTGGACATCTCGCGATTCGCTCGACTGATCCGTTCGATCAACCACGCATTGTGCCGAACTATTTCGCCGAGGAGATCGACCGCAAGACGATGGTCGCGGGCCTCCAAATGTTGCGCGAGATCTATCGGCAGAAATCGTTTCGCGATCTCTGGGATATCGAAATGGTTCCGGGCGAGGCCGTCAATAGCCCGGCTGGCCTGTGGGATTTTGCGCGAACGACCGGGGGGACAGTTTTTCATTGCGTCGGCACCTGCCGGATGGGGAGCGACGCAGAATCGGTGCTCGATCCGCAGCTGCGCGTGCGCGGCGTCGAGAAGTTGCGCGTGATCGATGCCTCTGTCATGCCGCAGATTACCTCCGCCAATACCAATGCGAGCAGCCTGATGATCGGGGAACGGGGCGCCGCCTTCGTGATGTCATGAATGACGCTGTGCCGGTTGTCAGCCGGCTTTTAGGTTGAGAAAGAAAGATGGATCTGATCTCCGACAGTCATGTTCCGAAATATGCTCAGATCGCTGACATCTTTCGCCAGCGGATCGCTCGCGGAATTTGGGCGCAGGGTCTGCGGTTGCCGGCAAATGAGGAACTGGCTGCTGAATTCGGCGTCTCCCGCGTAACCATTCGGCAAGCCGTCGAGTTGCTCGCCCGCGACGGAATCATCGAGGCCCAGCAGGGCCGCGGTACCTTTATTAGAGGCACGCCGAAGCACGATCGCTGGCTCAGGGTCGAGACCACCCTTTCCGACCTGGCCGAGGTCTACCGCGACACCTCGCCTGAAATCATCAATATTTCCGAGAGCCGCATCGACGCGCCGGTTCAGCCGCAGGACGGCAAGCCGGCGCCACATTATGTCTTCATGCGCCGAGTACATTCGCGCGACAAACGACCCTATTGCGTGATCTCAATCTATCTCGATGAGCGAATCTTCCGCAAACACCCGAAGCGCTTCCGCAAGGAGACTGTGATTCCTATCCTCAACGACATGCGCGATCCTCCGATCGAGAGCGCGCGGCAGACGTTGACGATCGGCACCGCCGACTTGGAGGTTGCGAAGCTGCTGCAGATTCCGCTGAACTCGCCGGTCGCCGAAGTCCGCCGCGTCTTCACCACCGCGGACCAAACAGTGATCTATCTCGGTGAAG
>JACDAG010000543.1 GCA_013695565.1 Bradyrhizobium sp. | reverse complement strand
AGGCGATCCGCCCCGCGGCACCCGCACGGCTCATCGCCTCGAAGTTCATCATCGTCGACCAGCTGCCGCCGGTGATCTGCGCACCCAATACAGGGTCGTTGAACTTCGGATCGTTGGAGGCCAGCTGAACCCGCATGTCCTTCCAGCTCGAGCCGAGCTCTTCGGAAACGATCTGCGCCATGGTCGAGGCGATGTGCTGGCCCATATCGGCCTTGCCGCAGGTCACCGTGACCAGCCCATCGGGTCCGACCGAGTACCAGACGCTGGGATCGAAATTGGCCGGTGCCGCCAGCGCCTGATCGGCGCCGAGCAGGCTCGGGACCGCGGAATAGCCGAGCGCGAGACCCGCGGCGGCGGTGCCGACCAGAAACGAGCGGCGGCTGAGGTCGGCCGGTGCGCGGTCTAATTTTTCTTGAGCTATCTTTTTCACGTGCGTATTCATGTGGGCCTCCGCTCGGTGCCGGCGTTGGACGCGGTGCGCATGTCGGCGGCGGCGCGCATGATGGCCTTCTGGATCCGGGAATAGGTCATGCAGCGGCACAGATTGCCGTCCATATGGGCTACGACTTCATCCTTGGTCGGGTTGGAATTCTTCGACAGCAACGAGGCCGCCTGCATGATCTGGCCGGACTGGCAGTAGCCGCATTGCGGAACCTGCTCGAGGATCCAGGCCTTCTGCAGCGGATGATCACCCTTGGCGCTCAGGCCTTCGATGGTGGTGATCTTCTTGCCGAGGGCGTCGCTGACCGAGGTCTGGCAGGAGCGGACGGCTTCGCCATTGACGTGAACCGTGCAGGCGCCACAGAGGCCGGCGCCGCAACCAAATTTTGTGCCGGTCATCTGCAATTGCTCGCGGATGACCCAGAGCAGCGGCGTGTCGTTGGCCGCCTCGACGGACATATTCCGCCCGTTGATATTCAGATTAGGCATTTGCGCTTCCCCTGCCGGTGTTGGAAGCCGCTTACGGCGGCAACTCACTGTTGGGTATTGGCTGGCACCCACCGGGCCGATGTCAGTTGCCACGCAGAATGATACCGATCTCTTTTAGAGGCAATGCAATTTGGAATCGCTCGAAGAGAATAAATTTTTGAAATGACCGGTTGTGCGCTGCGACAAGATTTCGTCTAGCGAAATCCGCCCATGTGGGCACCCGCCCCCATTTACGCATTTCCCAACGGCGAAGGGATCCAGCATTTTGTTTTGACGTGTTTTCTTTACGCGAACCGGGGTCCACTTCGCTGGAAAACCCTATAGGGTACCCCGGGATCGAAAATTGCCGATCGTCTTCGCCGGGGAAATCGCCATGCCGAAAATCAACCGCGACGGGGTCAATATCCATTACGAGGTTCATGGCAGCGGCCCACCGTTGCTGCTGACCCACGGCTATTCCTCGACCTCCGATATGTGGCAGGGCCAGATCGAGGCCTTGTCAAAGCGTCACAAACTCGTGTTGTGGGACATGCGCGGACACGGCCAGTCGGATTATCCCGATGATCCCGCCGCCTATAGCGAGGCGTGTACGGTAGCCGACATGGCCGCGCTGCTCGACGAGGTCGGCGCGGACAAGGCCATCGTCGGCGGGCTGTCGCTGGGTGGTTATATGTCGCTGGCGTTCTATCGCGCCCATCCGGATCGGGTGCGGGCGCTCTTGATTATCGATACCGGACCCGGCTTCAAGAAGGACGATGCGCGCGAGGCCTGGAACAAGCGCGCCCGTGACACCGGCGACCGTTTTGATCGCGAGGGGCTGGAGGTTTTGAAAACCGCCAGCCGCGAACGCTCCGGCGTCACCCATCGCGACGCCTCGGGACTGGCGCGGGCCGCGCGCGGCATGCTTACCCAGCGCGATGCCCGCGTGATTGAATCGCTGCCCGACATCAAGGTGCCGTCGCTGGTCGTGGTCGGCGCCGACGATACGCCGTTCCTGGCCGCATCCGACTACATGGCCGCCAAGATTCCCGGCGCCAAGAAGGTGGTGGTTCCGGCCGCCGGCCACGCCGTCAACATCGATCAGCCGCAGGCTTTTATCGAGGCGGTGCTGCCGTTCCTCGATGGCCTCGACGCCAGGTCGGCCACAAGAGCGGCGCCGTGAAGGCGCTGGCTGCAGTCGTCGTCATGATCGTCGGCGCGTCGGCCTCGGCGCACGCGCAAAAGCTGCCGCCGTTCGGCGGCCCCACCCCGCCGCCCTTCACCGAGACGCTGTCGAACACCACACCGCTGGTGTTCGGCATGGATGCGGAGGAAGCCGAACGCGCGCTTGGGACCCCGCTCAACTACGTCAAGGGACGTCCGGGCGACGAGGTCTTCCTCACCTTCCGCAATCTCGGCGGCAGCGGATTGTTTCCGAGCAAGCACCGGCTCTATCTGCAATTCCGCAAGGGCCGGCTGGCGGGCTGGAAAGGCGACTGGGGTCACAACTGGATGTGGCAATAGCAGCCGCTGCTTTCCCGCAAAAAAACTTCGCGCAACCGCCTCAACGAAAAGCAAATCTGCAACGAAAAGGATGCCCCATGGGACAGGATATTACACTTAACGCTTCGGACGGCTTTAAACTCGGCGGCTATCGCGCCGAGCCAGCGGGCGCGCCGAAGGCGGCCATCGTGGTGATCCAGGAGATCTTTGGCGTCAATCACCACATCCGATCGGTTTGCGACCGGCTGGCGGCCGCCGGCTATGTCGCGATCGCGCCGTCGATCTTCGACCGCATCACTCCGAACTTCCAATGCGGCTATTCGCCGGATGAAGTCGCGAACGCGCGCAAATTCGTCGCCAATCCGGATTGGGCCGCGATGCAGCTCGACACCCAGGCCGCGATCGACGCGGTCAAGAGCGTGGGACCGGTCGGCATTATCGGCTTCTGCCTCGGCGGCAGCATTGCTTTCGTGGCCGCGACCAAACTATCCGGACTGTCGGCTGCGGTCGGCTATTACGGCGGCGCCGTGGTTCGCTTCGCCGACGACAAGCCGAAGGTGCCGACGCAGTTGCATTTCGGCGAAAAGGACGCCGGCATTCCGCTGACCGATGTCGAGACCATCAAGTCGAAGCGGCCCGACGTCGAAGTGTTCGTTTATCCCGGCGCGCAGCACGGCTTTCATTGCGACGAGCGGGCGAGCTACGACAAGGCCAGCGCCGACATCGCCTGGCCGCGCAGCCTTGAGTTCCTTGCGAAGCATTTGAAGTGACGTTGCTCGGTGTCGTCCCGGCCTTACTCGCCCTTGACGCCGGTGGCTTTCACGACATCCGCCCAGCGGGCGTAGTCGCGGCGGAGCGTAGCTTCGAAGGTTTCCGCCGTTCCGCCGACCGGCATCAGACTGACTGCCTCGAGCCCTGCGACGCCTTCGGGGGAGGCAATGATGCGGGCCAGTTCCGCGGACAGTTTGGTCACGATGTCCTTGGGCGTTGCGGCGGGCACGAAAATACCGACCCAGCCTTCAGCCTCGAAGCCGGGGAAGCCGAGTTCGGCAAGCGTCGGCACGTTGGGTAATTGCGTCCTGCGCTTTTCGCCGCCGACCGCCAGCGCCCTGACCTTGCCGCCCTGGATCTGAGGGCCGGCCGTGGTCAGATCGACGAACCCGGCGGTCACGGTGTTGTTGAGCAGATCGTTCACCAGCGGGGCCGCGCCGCGATAGGGAACATGGGTCATGTCGATGCCCGCGTTCTTCTTCAGGAGTTCGCCGTAGAGATGCGACGTGGTCGCGTTGCCGAACGAACCGTACGGCACCTTGCCGGGGTTGGCCTTGGCGAGATCGATCAGATCCTTGACCGACTTGAGCGGCTGCGCCTCGGGGACCGTCAATACGATCGTCGACAGCCCGACCTGGGTCACGGGCGCCAGATCCTTGAAGACATCGTAGGGCAGCTTTGCAACGAGGCTTGGCGCCTGGATGATCTGGGTGATGGCGACCAGCACGGTGTAGCCATCGGGCGCCGCCTTGGCGACGAAATCATTGCCGACCACGCCGCCGCCGCCCGACTTGTTCTCGACGACGACGGTCTGCTTCCACGCTTCCGACAATTTGTGAGCCAGGAGACGCGCCGAGACGTCGGTGGCGCCGCCTGCGGGATAAGGCACGACGAAGGTGATGCGCCGGTCCGGGTAGGACTGTGCCGCCGCCCGATCCGCGGGCGCGCACACGGCCGTCATGGCCATGCCTGCCAGCATGGCAGCTGAAATGGCGGTGCGCACAAGCTCGATTGGCAGACGGATGCTCATCTTTTCTCCAGGTCGGTTTCGATGGATTGCGTTGACCGGGGCTTATGCGCCCGGCCGGATCGAAGCAAGTTCCTATCCGGCGCGGCGCGCGGAATGCGCTGATTCACCACAGCCGGTCAAGGCACCGGGAACCGCACGGAATGATCCGACAGCTTTACCTTTTTGCCAAGCATTCGAAGTGACACCAACGGAGTTATTCCGGGATGGTCCGAAGGACC
>JACDAG010000536.1 GCA_013695565.1 Bradyrhizobium sp. | reverse complement strand
TTGCCCACCCTGCGATCCCTGTGCACGACTACGTCAGCCCCTTCACCATCGCCCGCACGATCACCGCGATCTCCGCGCGCAGCGCCTCGACCGGCACCGCGATCAGCTTCTGTTCGAGGCCGAGCAGCACCATGCCGTGCACGGCCGAGAACAGGCTTCGCGCGGTGACGCCGAGCTCGGCTGCGGGTTGCGATGGAAGCAGGGCCGCGAGCGGCTGGAAGATGTGGCGGAACAGATCCATCTGCTCGCTAACGGCCCATTCCGGTATCGGCTTGCCCGGTGTCATCCGGTGCTCGAACAGCGCGCGCCAGAGTTCGAGATTTTCAGCAGCGAAATCGCAATAGGCAACCGCGATCCGCACCAGCTTCTCGGTCGGTGAGGGCGGACCGACGCTTTCTGCTTCGCTAAGCTGAGCATCGAGCCGTCGCAGCGTGCGCGATCCCACCAACAGGACCAATTCGTCCATATCGTCGACGAGATTGTAGACCGCGCCATTGGCGCAGCCGATTTCCCGCGCCAGTTCCCGGGTCTTCAAAGCAGCCAATCCGCCCGCGGAAATGCTCCGTTCCGCCGCCAGGATCAGATTTTCTCGAAGTTTAGCTCGTCTTTCCAATGCTTTAGACATTTTTTACCATTTTCTTGAGCATCGCTCACATTTTTATTGAACGTTGCTCACGCTGGTGCTACTAACCTGCATGAGCGTTGCTCATAACACAGGGAGCTACCAATGTTCAAAACCGTAATCACACTGTTCCGAGGCAGCGTAGCTGCCGCAAATGAAGAACTGGAAGACCGCTCGGCGCTTCTGATCCTCGACCAGCAGATGCGCGACGCCGCCGCGGCCGTGGAGCGTTCCAAGCGCACGCTGGCGCTGGCGATCGCCCAGGACCAGCAAGAGGGCCGCCGGCTCGACACCACCAATGCCCGCATCGCCGATCTCGAGACCCGCGCCACCGCGGCACTCGAAGGCGGCCGGGAAGATCTCGCCCGCGAAGCCGCGCAGCAGATCGCCAATCTCGAAGCCGACCGCGACGCCGCAATGACCGCGCGTACCTTGTTTGCTTCGGAAATCGGGCGCCTGAAGCGCCAGGTCTCGGGCGCCGAGGCGCGCATCATCGATCTCGATCGCGGCCGTCGTCTGGCCCGTGCTTCCGAGGCGGTTCGCGCCATGCGCCGCGGCGGAATTGAAGCGACGCGGCCTTACGAATCCACGCTGCCGGAAGCAGAGCGGACGCTGAAGCGTCTGCGCGAGCGGCAGATCGAGGCCCAGGCCGCCGACGAAGCACTGATCGAACTCGACACCGCCTCCGGACCGCTGGCGACCGCCGAGAAACTCGCCGAACAGGGTTTTGGACCACGCCTGAAATCGACCGCCGATGACGTGCTCGCGCGGCTGAATGCCAAGCGCGCGCCGACCAACTGAACGAAGGCTCGGAACCAAGCCTTCTGAAACCAAGCCTTCGACTAACACCCCACTTCAAACGTCCACACACAGGAGATTATCATGAACCAGAATGTCCAACCCCACAGCGGTGCCTGGGTCACCTTCACCTACGTTTCTTTCTCCGCTTCCGCCTTCATGGTCGCCATTGGCGTGTTCTATCTGCCGATCGATCTCTGGATGAAGGGGTATCTCACGATGGGCATCATCATGATGCTCCAGTCCTGCGTCACCCTGACCAAGACGGTCCGCGACATGCACGAGGGCGGCAAGATGGTGAACCGGATCGAAGACGCCAAGGCCGAACGCCTGCTGATGGAAGTTTCGAAGGCCGCGTAAACCTGTGGCGCGTGCTGGCGAAGGCGGGCGGCGGGTGCTTCGGCATCCGCCGTTTGTCGCCAGAGATAGCTGCAGGCCTGATCGGCGATTCATTGAATCGCTCGCAACAATCCCAAGCCGACTGCGCACGACCACATGAGGAGCAACTGCGATGACCATGACTGCTGAAATCAGTCACGACATAGATGAGGCCGACGGATCGCGCGTGGGGAGCCCGCTTTGGCTGCGACGGACGCTGGTATTCCTGCTGCTGGGGCCGATGCTCGGAGTCTTCGCCGTACCGCTCACCGAAGCGGTGGTAGGTGGAATTAGTCCGTTTGTCGGCCTGATCATGATGATTGTGTTTGTCTTCGGCCTGCAAGTGGGAGCCCTCACGGCTATCGCCGATGGCATCCTGTCGCGAATCGTGCCGATCGCCTTGCGGGCGCCGTTGACCGCCGTCACCGCAGCGATGGTCGGCTTCGGATCGCTGAGCGCCATGTTCGGACCCTTGCCGCAAGGCACGTTTACGCCGATCGGCGGCGTCTTGGCATTTTGCGCTGGCATCTGCTCGCTGTTGTCGCACGATTATGGCCGTAGCGGTCGGCAATGAAGGACTGACGTCGATGAAGCGGGCATATGTGCTAGGGGGACCGGCATTGGCCGTTCTGACGATCTGGATCGCCGTCGGGATGCCCTTTGAGTCGTTCGCCATCAGCATCGCGATGCTGTTGTTTGTCTTCATCCTTCCGGTATCGGGGCTCATCGGGCTGCTTGATAGCCAATTCTCGACGGCAATCCCGCTTCTGCTGAGGGCGCCTCTGACGGCGCTGATCGGCGCGACGGCGGCCATCGTCCTGCCGCGCGCCGTTCTTGGACCGATGCCGCAAGACTTGTCGATGCCGCTCGCGATCGGCGGCACGCTGTGTGCGGGCTTGTGTTCGCTGCTCGCACACGACTATCGCAGCCGGAAGACCGAACCCGGCGACACCAGCGGTTCCCCGTCATGAATCATTTGACGTGCCCGCTCAATGTATCATTTACTCTGCTGCAACCGGAGGATGCCCCGCTCACCGCTCCTTAACCGGCGCGGCCGCAAAAGTCCCGGGCGAAGAATCCCGCAAGGGGAGTCGCGAGCAGATAACCGCTCCGGAACCGAATTTTCATTTTAGCCGTATCAGCAGGGATGGCGCCATGAACCAGAATGTCCAACATAGTAGTGCCTGGGTTACCTTCACCTATGTGTCGTTCGGAGCCTCGGCCTTCATGGTCGCGCTCGGCGTCTACTTCCTGCCCGTCGATCTCTGGATCAAGGGCTATCTTGCGATGGGCATCCTGATGCTGGTGCAGTGTTGCGTCACTTTGACCAAGACGGTGCGTGACATGCACGAAAGCAGTCGGATGGTGAACCGCATTGAGGACGCCAAGGCCGAGCGGCTGCTGATGGAAGTTTCCAAAAACCCGTAACGGTCCCTCATAACATCAGCTCTTAACCTGCGCGCCGTGGCTGGCGCAGGAGAACGGCGGGAGCTTCGGCACCCGCCGTTCGCTCGCCTTTCAGATGTTTCTTGCGGGGTGTTTGACGCCGCCAACACATCGTTTACCCTCCCGCCACCGCAACGTATCGCACTCATGGCTCCTTAGCGGGCTTGTTAATGGACTTGGCGCACAAATCCGGATCGGGTGCGGGCAGGTGGCATGGCGTCTTTCTCGAGCGGCAATTCGGCAATCCGTCATGGCCTTGGCCAGGTCCGCTCCGCGGCTTCGCGCCTGCGCGGCCACACCGCGTTTTGGCTGAAGGCGTTCTCGCAGGAGACCATCGATCTCACCTTGCGCACCCATACCGGGTTGCAGACGCGGATCGTTGAAAGCCCGGGCCTGTCGCTGTCGCAGGAAGACCTCGACCAACTCGTGGCGGATTTGCGCAGCATTGCCGGCAAGACCCTGCCGGCCGGCAGCCTCACCTACGGCATCTTCTCCGGCGAGCGCGAACGTCTGTCGCGCGCCATTGTTACGCTGATCGTTGAGGAAGCCACCGGTCGTCCGATCGCCTTCAATGCGTTGTCCGTCATGGACGTCGAGCTCGACGGCGAGCCGCAGCAAGTCACCCATCTCGGCCTCGTCATGGTCGACCCTGAAGTGCAGGGGCAGGGACTGTCCTGGGTGCTGTACGGCCTGACCACGCTGGTGCTGTTCGCGCGCGACGGTTTTCGTCCGAAATGGATCTCGAATGTGACGCAGGTACCGGCCGTGTTCGGCATGGTCTGCGATACCTTTTCGGATGTGTATCCCTCGCCGGAGGCCAAAGCGTTTCCCGGCGAAGTGGATACCGGTTCGTGTCAAGAAAACGCGTCAAATCAAAAATCCACTGCACGTCAGAGCTTTGCCCATCTGCAATTGGCGCGCGGGATCATGCGCGAGCATCGCGCGGTGTTCGGCGTCGGCGGTGAGGCAGGGTTCGACGAGGTGCGCTTTGTCATCACCGACGCCTATACCGGCGGATCGGACGCGCTGAAGAAAACCTATGAGGTCGCGCCAAAGCATCGCGACGAGCAATACAACGCGTTCTGCCTGCGCGAACTCGACTACGCCAGGGGCGACGATGTGCTTCAGCTCGGCCGCGTCGATCTCGCCGGTGCGCGCCGCTATCTGCAGCGCGAGGTGCCGGCCGGCTCGATGCCGGCGCTGCTGGCGGCCTCCGCGGTGCTGGCGCTGCAGCGGCTCGTGCTTCCGCTGGTGCACTGGATGGACGATACGCGCACCTTCGGCACCCTTCGGCCGCGGGGGAATGGCCGATGACACCAGGTGTGATCGCCGATTCCATTGTCAATCTCTGCGGTGCGCTTGGTCTCTGTGTTGCGATGTTCGCGCTCTACCGCCGTGACCCCAGAAGCCCGCTGACCCAGCGCCTGCTGTTGATGCTCGGCGTGGTCGCGGTGCTGTTCTTCACGCGCGGCATCGCGTGGTGGACCGGAAGCGTCCTGCTCGATCGGCTGTCCCTGATACCGGCGGCGCTGGTGCCGCTCGGCGCGCTCGTCGTCACCGAAGGCATCTTGCGGCGTCATGCGCCGCGCGCGGCCAAGATCGCGGCGTTGGCCGGCGCCGCCGTGATCGGTCTTGGCGGCACCTTCGGGCTGGAGAGCTACACCACGCCTTATGCGATCGTGCTGGCTTTATTTCAGCTGGCGGGATTTGCTATTTGCGCGTGGTTGCTGGCGACGCGGGATCGCGGTTTGCTACTGGCTTCCGAGAACCGCAGCATCGGCCGGCTCGCGGCCGGCGCCCTGATCGTGATCCCCTTCATCGTCACGGACTATCAGGCGCTGGCGC
>JACDAG010000534.1 GCA_013695565.1 Bradyrhizobium sp. | reverse complement strand
GAGCAGTTCTGGGCCGAACAGCAACGCTTCCTGGATGCGAACGTTGAGATTGAAGCGAGATGGTTCAAAAAGCATACCACGAATGAAATTTCGCCTCCTGCGGGCGAGCGTGAAGTCTTGTCGGAGGTTGCCGGTCTTTGGCGACGGCAGCGGGAGGCAGAACCAGTGCCCGACATCCCTTACGAGAAGCAGGTGAATATTTCAGCGCTCGCCAAGCAGCGCGGTACCAGCCTTGCAGCATCATTCGAGGGTGAAATGCCGAACAAGCACTACCTTGAGCAGCGCATCGATCAAATCCGCCATACCCGCGAGCAATACAAGGATTATCAGGCTCGCTGTTCGAAACCTCAAAACGGCGAGCGCTTCATCTTTCTGCCATTGATGTTTCAACCGGAGCGAACGTCTTGCCCCCAGGGCGGGATTTTCTCGAACCAGGCCATTATGGTGAACCTGCTCTCGAATCTGGTTCCCGAGGATACCTGGATTTACGCGAAGGAGCATCCAACACAGCTCCACCCCAACATGCAGTCGACCCAGGCGCGATCTGCCGACTTCTACGCGGTACTAGCGGGCTTCAAGAACGTCCGTCTCATCGATATCGATACCGATCCGTTTTCCCTCATCGATTCGTGCGTTGCGGTTGCGACAATCGGAGGTACCGCGGCTGTGGAAGCAGTTGCACGCGGTAAACCGGCGCTCGTGTTCGGGTACTCTTACTACAACGATTGCGCCGGGATATATCCGGTGGCATCAGAAGTCGACTTACGGCAGGCTCTTTCGGAAATTGCCGCGCGTCCCACAGCCGAGCGGGCCGATGTCGAGACGTTTTTCCATGCGATAGAGACATCGCTCTTTGTTGGAAACGCGGACGCAAACCTCAGCACATTTGCGATCGATGACAACGCCAGGAATATCGCGCAGGAAATCGTGCGTCAGTTGTCGTCATTCTCGCCGGCGCCAACCTAATCAGGGGGCAAGCCGTCGGCCAAACGGCAGCGACAGGATGTCATCGGACGTGAACATCGGGTTGCGCGCATAGAGATGGTCGTAGACCCTGCGCACGAATGCCAGATCATCGGGGTTGTCCACCGTCCAGCGCAATGCCGCCAAATCCACAGATTGCGTAACGTGCCGGATCTGGAAGCGGTCCTGGTTCGAATATATGAACGGTGTGACGTGTTCCCGGCTTTGAGTGTCCTGGGCCTCGGCGTTGGCGGCCCGCAGTACGTCTGATCTCATGACCTCGACATCCAGACCATCCGGGAAGCTCCGCACAATTGCATTCGACGTGCAGTCGGCGCCGTGGGCGACATGCTCCCTCACGCACCGGTCGATGATGGCCCAGTCGATCAATGGGCAGTCGGCGGTCAGGCGCACGACGTGATCGGTCGGCCCGAAAGCGTCAAGTGCGCCGACGAAGCGGCCCAGCACGTCGTCAAGCGGTCCACGGTGACAAGGCTGGCCGATCGCCTGACAAAATTCGGCAATGGCGTCGTCATCGGTCATCGCGCTGGTGGCAATCACCAGCCTGTCGATCAGCTGCGCATGACGGATGCGCTCGATCTGCCGCTGAATCATGGGTTGGCTCAGCACCGGCGCGAGGACCTTTCCAGGCAAACGTCGCGACGACATCCGGGCCTGAAGGATCGCAATCACGGTCACGAGGCTTGCCATCGGCTTGGATTGAGGACCGTAGGGTCGTCAATCGCGATATCGGCCCAAGGCAAATCAGGAGGAGAAGCCGCGGCCGCGGCCAGAGCCTCGTTGAGTTCCGGCAATCCCGTTACTCCAACCACAACGCGGCGAATTTCCGGCTGGGCCAATACGTAAGCTGTCGCGGCTGCAACAAGGGTAGCCCCTCGCGCAACGATCCACTTTCGGCGCGCTTCGAGACCTGGTGCAATGTGCTGGATCGGTGCCGAAAGCTGTTGTGCTGTGGCGAACAGCAGGCCTTGGAGAAAGATCGACCGCGCATGGATTTCGATTCCGCGCGCGGCAAGCTCTGCCAACGTTCCGTCGCGCACCAGCCGTTGATCGAACAGGCTGACCGGCAACTGGATGACCGAGGGCGAAAACCGCGCGGCGAGCTGTCTCGGATGATCCTCGAAGCTCGTCGACAGTCCGATGCGGCGGGCGACACCCTCATTGGCAAGATCTTGCAGCGCCCGCCAGAGGTGATCGCCGGCGTGCCCGGCGAGGTCTTTGGGATGATGGATCAGGATGGTGTCGAGTCCCTTTTTGCCCGCGAGTTCGGCCGATCGCCGGACGGCGGCTAACACGACATCGATGCTTGCGCCCGGTGGGGCCTTGGAGACAATCAGAAACGGGCGTTCGAGGTCGGCCGCTGCGCGCGCGACGATGGATTCGGCATCGCCATAAGCCGCCGCGGTGTCCAGCATATCGACCCCTGCTTTTTGGGCGGCTTGCAGGATCGCCTTCACGTGGGCATCCGGTACCTGACCGCCGGTGTTCGAGACGCCATAGGGCAGGCCGAATTGTGCTGTTCCAAGCGCCAGTCGAGCAATCGAGGAAGATGTCATGCCTACTTGATGTCTCCGCGTACCCTGAATAACGGCTGCAGCGGACGGACCTTGAGGTGCTGTTCGACGCTCCCGTCCACGGCTGCGCGATGCACAAAGGGCAGCACTTCGCCGTAAACGCCGAGCAGCTGATCTATGTCGGCTTCGCTATGGGCATAGCTGATGTTGTGGGTGCTGAGGACAAGGATGCCCCTTGCGAACATTTCTTGCAGGAACAACGTCTTCGTGGCCCACGAGGTGCTCTTTTGAGTATCCGCAATGTTCAGGAAGCTCCAGGTCGGGTGCCCACTCACGCTCAGGAGGTCACCGAGGCTCTCTTGCTCGATCAGGCTGGAAAGGCCTGCAACCAGACGTTCGCCGCGGTTGGCCATCGTCTCGATGACCGGTTGGCGCTGGATCTTGTTGATGGTGGCTTTCGCAGCAGCGAGGGAGAGAGCTTCGCCTCCGAGGGTAAACGAAAAAAAGATCTCCTCCATCAGCATCATGATGTCGCGCCGGCCGCACACGGCCGACAATGGAAATCCGTTCGCCAGACCCTTGCCGAGAGTCGTCAGATCGGGTTTGACTCCGAACAACTCCTGGGCACCTCCCTTTGCAAAGCGAAAGCCGGTGATCGTTTCGTCGAATACCAGCAACGCGCCATGCTTTGTGCAGAGTTCCCGAACGCCCTCGAGATAGCCTGCGTTCGGAAAGGCAATATTCATCGGCTCAAGGATTACGCAGGCGACTTTGCCTTCATGCTGGTTCAGCAGTGCCGCCAGCGCCGATAAATCATTGTATGGAAAAGAATGCGTCAAGGCCCGTGTCGCCGCGGGTACGCCGCGATTGCGGGGCGTCGAGCCAATGAACCAGTCCTGCCAACCGTGATAGCCGCAAACCAGCACCTGATCGCAGTTGGTGTAGGCGCGTGCGAGCCGAACTGCGCCGGCGGTAGCGTCCGATCCATTTTTGCCGAACCGGACCATTTCGGCGGACGGCACGCATTCGCAGATCAGTTCGGCCACTTCGGCTTCGAGCTGATGCGGCAGTGAAAATATCGTGCCTAAGGCGAGTTGCTCCCGTACGGCTTTATCGACATCTAGATCTGTATATCCAAGACTGATCGCCAGCAGCGCATTTACGAAATCCAGATATTCGTTGCCATCAAGATCCCAAACCCTGCTTCCCTCGCCGCGCGCCAATGCCAGGGGAGAGACCCCAGCTGGATATTGGGTAATACTCTTGGAGAAGGTCTGCGAGCCGAGCGGTATGACGCGAGTGGCGCGATCGAGATAGGCTTCGGATCTCGCATATCGCGTGGCTGCGTTCTTCTTCATAACCATATCTCGTTCGGGTAGATCGGGCAGTTCAGGGAGGGTTGGCTTTGTTCCTGCACTCTAGTAACACAGGATGAACGGGGAGCCTAGGCCGGTTCCCTTGGAGGCGGCATGTTGGACGGAAAGACGATATTTATAACTGGAGGCTCGGGCTCGTTCGGCCATGCGCTGGTCGGGTATCTGTTAGCTTCGCGGAAGCCCAAGAAAGTTATCGTGTACTCGCGCGATGAGCATAAGCAAGTGATGATGGCGCGGCGTTACGACGATCCGCGCATGCGTTTCTATATAGGTGACGTCCGGGATCTCTCGAGGTTGCAGATGGCGATGCGGGAGACGGATATTGTAGTGCATGCGGCGGCGCTCAAGCATGTGCCCGTTGCGGAATACAACCCGATGGAGTGTATCCATACCAACGTCATCGGCGCCGATAACGTGGTACGTGCGGCTTTGGATTGCGGGGTAGAAAAGGTAATTGCGCTTTCGACGGACAAGGCTTGCAGTCCGCTTAATCTCTACGGCGCCAGCAAGCTGATCTCCGACAAGATATTCGTCGCGTCCAACAATATCGCTGGTTCGCGTCGGACCCGCTTTGCCGTCGTGCGCTACGGCAATGTTGTCGGCTCCCGCGGATCAGTCGTGAATGTATTCATGGAAAGGCTCGCATCGGGGGCGACGTCACTGCCGATTACCGACGAGCGCATGACACGCTTTTGGATCACCTTGCGGCAGGGTGTCGAGTTCGTCATTTCGTGTCTCGAGACTATGCACGGCGGGGAGCTCTTTGTTCCTAAAATTCCGAGCATGAGGGTCGTCGATCTGGCGCGCGCGCTCGCGCCGAACCTTCCATTTCAGCACATCGGTATTCGTCCCGGCGAGAAGTTGCACGAAGTTATGATAACGGCGGATGATGCGCGCGAATGTATCGATCTCGGCGACCGCTTCATCGTGAAACCGCAATTGCCTTTCTGGGATTTGCACAGCTACAGCGACGTCGGCAAGGCGGTGCCGGAGAATTTCAGCTATTCGAGCGATGCCAATGATATGTGGCTTACCGATGATGATCTGCGAGCAATGACACATGACGTCGAAGCCTGATCATGAAGCTGGCGCCAATCTGCCGTACGGAAGGCACAGCGTCGACGAGGAGGATGTCTCCGAGGTCGTTCGCGTCCTTTCCGGCGACTGGCTGACGACTGGACCAGAGATCCGACGTTTCGAACAGGCGTTGGAGGAATTTCTCGATGTCCCTCACTGCGTCGCGGTCAGCAGTGGAACGGCGGCACTGCATTGTGCAATGCAGGCGTGCGATGTCGGTCCCGGCGACGAGGTGCTGGTTCCTGCCTTGACATTTGCCGCAAGCGCCAACGCGGCTCTCTATGTCGGCGCTACTCCGATTTTCGTGGACGTCGAGCCAGATACTCTGCTGGTCGACGTTGCATCCGTCAGCGAGCGAATTACGGAGCGCACGAAGGCCATCGTCGCCGTCGATTATGCGGGGCAAATGGCCGATTACGACGGACTGAACCAGATTGCTCGGGAACGTGGAATCGCGATCGTCGCCGATCGCTGCCATTCGATCGGCGCCAGGCATGCACGCATGTCAACGGGGAGCATTGCAACGGCGAGCGCTTTTTCGTTCCATCCGGTCAAGCACATCACGTCGGGGGAGGGTGGCGTAGTCGCGCTGGCTGATCCCGAGCGTGCCGCCGCGGCGCGTCGCTTCCGTAACCATGGCATTACGACGGATCACCGCGAGCGCGACAGGCTTGTCACGCATTCATATGACATGGTCGATCTCGGCTACAATTATCGCCTTACCGACCTTCAGGCCGCGCTCGGTCGCAGCCAGCTTCGTCGCCTTCCTGGCTGGCTTGCAAGGCGTCGTGAGATCGCTGCGCGTTACGATACGATGTTTGCGGGTATGCCGTGGCTGGTGCCGCTCAGCAAGCGTGTGGACAGGGATCATGCCTATCACATCTACGTCGTCGCGTTAAAACTCGATCGATTGACATGCGATCGCGACAAGATTTTTGAGGAATTGCGCGCGAATGGGATAGGGGCCAACGTCCACTATGTTCCGGTCTACCTCCACAGCTTCTATCGGAAGCGTTTGGGGTGTCAACCGGGTCTGTGCCCGGTGGCCGAGGTCGAGTATCGGCGCATTCTGACGCTGCCGCTTTATCCTGCGATGACAGAATCCGATATCGAACGAGTGGTCGCTACGGTCGACCGCATTTGTAGGAAATATTCGTGTGATTAGGATCCGATCGGAGGATGCTCAGGCCCAAGCAATCCTCAACAACAGGCGACAGCGGACGTCGAAAACCTTGCTCATCCGGATAGCAAACCTGTCACTAGATGACTTTAGGCTCGAAATTTCGTGATTACCGAGCAAGTAAGACCTGGTCGCGTTTCGAAAGTCTCAGCCATGATCGCGCAGAGGCTGAGGGACTATCACGCGCTGTTTTCGCTCGGGTGGCGATATCGGGCTGGTCATGGGCGCACCATCGTCCTGTTTGTAGCTTTGGCCGTGTTCGGCGTCCTGACTGAGAGCTTTGGCGTGTTTCTGCTCGTGCCGCTGCTCGAGACGATGGGGCGTAGCAATATTTTTTCCAGTGTTCCGCTGCTGGGGAGCATCTCGGGTTTGTTTGAGGCGCTGCCAGTAGAGACGCGTCTGATCTGGGCAGGCGGTCTAATGCTCATTGTGGTGCTCTTGCGAGGTTTTCTGCAATTTTCCCTGGAGTATTTGGGTTACGCGATTCCACACCGTGTCGATTTCGCACTTCGACTTAGAGCTTTCGATGCCTTGATCACTACAAGCATGCAGTTCATCGACTCGATTAGCGCGGGTCAGATTTCAAATGTCACGGTAAGCCACCCGGCCCGGATAGGAATTGCCATACGGTTCTTCGCGACCTTGGTCTCAAGCATCCTCGTGCTCGCAAGTTATATCGTCGTGCTTACCGTCGTCTCGCCGTTTCTGTTTGTCATCGCAAGCGTGTATGTCATTGGAGCGACGCTGTTGTTCAGGGCGTTGACGACAAAGCTGGTGCACAATGTGGGCGCAGAAACGTCCCAGGCCAATCAGCAGTTTGCCCAGGTTTTTTTTGAGACGCTGAATGGTGCCAAGCTAATTCGCCTTACCGGCGCTACTCGCGTCGTCAAGCGCGATGTTGAGATCTCAATAGCAAGGTTGGGACTCGCGCGCGACAAGACGGTCGCGGTCGAAAATATGATCGTTCCGTTTTTTAGCACCATCGGCGGGATTCTGATCTGCGTGACTGTCATGGTTATCGGGGTATTGGATTCGGCAACGGCTGCTCGAGCGGTAGGCGTTCTCGTCATTTTCTTTGTTTTGCTGTTTCGGATACTTTCGCCGCTTAGTGTGCTCAGTATTTCCCGCAACAATATTATTATCCATCTTGATGCATTTCGCGAGTACGAGGCGTTTCTGGCTGCCTGCGAAAACGCTCGTGAAGTGGACGGTTCGAAGGTGCTGGCATCATTTTCCAGCGGCATAGAGCTTGAGAATGTATCTTTCGGTTACACTGCCAACGGACCTGCAGTGCTCAAAACTCTCAGCTTTACTGTGCCGCGGGGGCACGTGGTGGCCATCGTCGGTAGTTCCGGCTCCGGCAAATCGACGATAGTCAACTTGATTGCGAGATTGTATCGACCCAATTCAGGCCGGATTTTGATAGACGGAAAAGACCTCAATAGCCTATCGATCAACTCATGGTGGCGTAGGCTAGGTGTGGTAACCCAAGATATCGTCATGATCAACGATACCATCAGTGCCAATCTATGTTTTGGCCTTGAGACTGAGCCGCCGGTAGAGCAGATCAGGGCTGCAGCGAGCTTGGCGGCGGTCGATGATTGGATTATCTCGCTGCCCGAGGGTTACGGCACGGTGCTTGGCGACCGAGGGTCAAGGTTGTCGGGCGGACAGCGACAGCGCCTGGCGCTTGCGCGGGCGTTCCTTCGTGATCCTGAGGTCATTATTCTTGACGAGGCGACCAGCGCACTCGATACGCTCACGGAACGCACGATCCAAAAACAATTGATGACGCTTTCTCGACGCAAGACAATCATTGCGATTGCTCACAGATTGTCGACGGTGCGACGGGCGGATTCGATCGTAGTCCTGGATGAGGGGCGCGTGGCCGAGATCGGTAGTCACACCGATCTGATCGCGAAGGGCGGAATCTATGCAAGCATGATCGAATCGCAATCGCTCGACATTCTCGACGACATGGATCCGAATGACAGCGCGGAGACTGTCGACACCGTCCCTGACGGGTAGTGAGGTGCCCGATCGGTCCTTGGTCCGGATCGATTCGGTGGAGCGTCCGGCATTGCTGCCTATATGGAAGTTCCGCTGGCTGAATTTTGCGCGGATTTGGGCTAAATAGCTGACCGGCCGGTTCCTGCCGTTGGTTGCCTTGTCAGCATAATCGTCGTAGCAACAGGCTCGAAATCATAGACCGTCGGCAACCGAATTCGATCTTGGCACGGTTCGGATATGCTCTCTGTTGGAGACCAGGATGAGAGTTTGTGTGATTGGGGTCGGGCGCATGGGCCGCCGACATATTATTGCCGCCCGCCACGCCGGATTTGAGCTCGCTGGAATTTTCGACCAGTCTGCGGAGGCACTCGCGACGACGCTGACGGAATGCAATGTCGATAAGGCCATGGCGTTTGATGATGCGGGCCGAATGCTACAGGCGGTTAGGCCCGACGCCATGGTGATTTCAACCACGGCGCCCAGCCATTGCGAATTCGTTTGCTCCGCCGCGAGCGCAGGCGTGCGCTATATCCTGTGCGAGAAGCCGATGGCCTCCTCATTGGAAGAGTGTGACCGCATGATCGCTGCGTGCCGCGCGGCCGGGGCACACCTGGCGGTTAATCATCAGATGCGATTCATGGAGCAATACACCGATATCAAGGCGCTGACCGAGACGCCGGAATTCGGTGGATTGCGGTCCATGGTCGTCACCGCTAGCAATTTTGGTCTCGCCATGAATGGTTGTCATTACTTCGAGGCATTTCGCTACCTGACCAACGAAGAAGTGGCCGAAATATCATGCTGGTTCGATCCGAACTTCGTGCCTAATCCTAGAGGTCCGCAATATGTGGACCGCTCCGGGCAACTGCGCGCTATCACGGCTTCCGGGGTACGGCTTATCGTAGAGCTTGGAGCTGACCTCGGGCACGGCATCGAGGTTATTTACGGATGCCGCAATGGGCAGATCGTCGTGGACGAACTGGCTGGATTTGTTCGCGGCATTCATCGTTTGCCCGAATATCGGGATCTCCCAACAACCAGGTATGGAATGGCGGCAAACGAATTCCAACGATGGATCGCCCAGGCCGACGTGACCAAGCCGACTGAAGATCTTTGGCGCGCGATGATTTCGGGTGGGGTATACCCCAACGGCGAAAACGGGCGGCATGCAGTCAGTGTGCTGGTGGCGGCCAACCTTTCGGGTGAAAACGCCGGCCGCACGGTCGCTCTCGAAAATGGGTTGCCGATCGAACGCAAATTCATGTGGGCCTGAGGAGACGGGATTTGGCTTCCGGATTGAAAGTCGCGTTCGTCGGCGCGGGTTATATGGCCGAAGAGCACATGCGGGCCTTCGTCAGTCTGCCGGACGTGATCATCGCCGGTGTCTTCAGCCGTACCCGCGAACGCGCCGAAAAGCTCGCGGCCGTTCATGGCACCGAGGTCTACGACTCCGTTTCCGATCTCTACAGCAAGACGCAAGCAGACCTTGTCGTCGTGACGGTCATCGAGCTGTCGATGGCGGAGGTCGCGGCCGCCTGTTTCGAGCATCCATGGACTGTGTTGCTCGAGAAGCCCGCCGGCTACGACCTTGTCGATGCCACCCGCATTCGGGACGCGGCCGATCGCAACGGCCGTCGCGCATTCGTGGCCTTCAATCGCAGGGCCTATTCCAGCACGCGACAGGCGCTTGAGTTACTCAAGGGCAACTCATCAGAGAGGTTCATCAAAGTAATCGATCAGCAGGACCAGCAATCCGCCATGCTGGTGAACAGGCAGCCGGAACTTGTGGCGCGGAACTACATGTTCGCCAACTCGATCCATCTGATCGATTACTTCCGTGTTCTTGGCCGCGGCGAAGTCGCAAGCGTCGAGCCGATCGTGCCCTGGAAGCCGGAACGGCCCGGGCTGGTTTTGGCGAAAATCAACTTCACCGGCGGCGACGTCGGACTGTATGAGGGAATCTGGGACGGTCCGGGGCCATGGATTGTCACCGTCAACACGCCTGAGCAACGCATCGAACTGCGGCCACTGGAGCAGGTCTCCGTGCAGCTGCGAGGTACCCGGGCTGTCACCACGCCGGATATCGATGCCGACGATACCGCCTACAAGCCGGGACTGCGTTATCAGGCCGTGCAGGCGATAGCGGCCACGCGCGGCCAGCCGGCCAACTTGGCCACGATTGGGGATTCTTGGCATTCCATGAAGCTCGTCGCGGATATCTTTGGCCTGACATGAATGGCGTCATTCCCGTCACCCCGGTCGGAAGCTGAAGTCACCGCTGTTCTGGAGGAGTTCGAGCGGCGTCATCGGGTGTTCGAGTTGACGATCGAAGGGATATCGCTCTGGCGGATTCTCCGGTTCGAAATTTCCCTTACCATGCAAAATCTCGGGCTGACACGCCCGATGGCTTCGAACCGCGAAATACTGGCGAGCATACTTTCCGCCGCCAGACAGTTTTTTGTGGCGCCGCGCGGCATTCAATATCTCGGAGCCACCATGAGTTCTGCCCTTCGCACGTTCGATGAGCGTGGCTGGCACGATATCTACTTTGATCCCATCATCGATGGGATCAGTGGTGGCGGAAAGATGCTGTATGTCGATGCGCCCGGCTTTGAGCAACATGCCAGGCACGCAGTTCGCCAGCCGGTTTTTAACGACACCTCCGTGGTGGCGTTGAGCGCCGTTCTCGGGCGCATCTTCGGGGTACGCGGGCATGATGATGTTTTCCAAACGCTGTCACAAACCATCGTCAACGGACTGGGCCTGTCCGAATTTAAGGCAGAACGAATTCGCCGCAAATACAGCGTGCTGATCTGGCGAAGCTGGCTTTATTGCATCGTTCTACGGCGGCTCAGGCCTGGTTGCGTCATGATCCCAAACTCCGGCCAATTCTCGCTTTTCCTGGCTGCGCGCGCGTTAGGCATTCCATTTGTCGAAATGCAACACGGCATCTTCAGCGAAAACCATCCGGATTCACTTCCGGCCGCGGCGCTTGAATTCGATCAAGACTCTATGTTGCTGCCGGATATCCTGACGGTCTACGGCTCGTGGTGGGGCGACCTGTTGAAGGATTCGGCGTTGGGTCGGCTTGGTCGAATTCGCGAGGTAGGCGCTTCGTGGATCGAGTCCGCCCGGGCGTTGCGCTTGCGTCAGTTCTCGACCGATCCAGACCTGCCCGTGGTGACAATGACGTCACAAGGAACTGGCGTGGAGCAATTAGCTGATTTTGTTGCAGCGTTCTTGAAACTCTATTCTGGACCCCTACAATTCAATATCCGGCTGCATCCGGGCTATGAAATCGGTATAAACCACTACCAAAACAGATTTTCCGGCGATGACCGGGTAAAGCTGTGGCCGGGAAACTCCAGGCCGGATACGTTCGAGATGATCGCCACGTCCGACCTGCATCTAAGTGTTTCCTCCGCGTGCCATTACGAAGCGCTTGGCATCGGCACGCCTACGGGGATTCTGGCGTTGCCCGGACACGAGTTGGTGCTCGAGCTTGTGAGGCGCAACAATGCCGCTTTGGTGGACAATCCCTCCGCGCTGGCCGTGATGGTGACGAACCGTTCCTGGCCCGACGTATCGG
>JACDAG010000524.1 GCA_013695565.1 Bradyrhizobium sp. | reverse complement strand
GATCAGCGCCGGCCGGGCTGCTTCCGCCTCGGCGCGCTGCTTTTCATCCGGCGCGGCCCGTGCGGGCGAAGCCGCGAACGCAAGGCAGAGGAGGGCGATCGAGAGGCGTTCGGTCGATGATTTCATCTCGGTACCTCCCTGTCCGGCGCTGGAGCAAAACTAGCACCGCAGTGACGTGTTTCCAACCTGACCAAAGTGTTTTCGAGCGAATCATGCCCTCGATCAGCTGCGCCCGAGCAGTTCGACGTCGAATGTGCCAAGCTGCTCGGCGTCTGCGACGGCCTCGATCGCCGCGATACGCTCGCCGCTGATCGTCAGCCGCAGCACGACGCGCAATTGCCCGCCGAGAATGACGGCGAGCCCCAGCGCGCCATCGACCAGCGCCGGCTTGGCGGCCTGGGCGCGGCCCTTGAAGGTTTCGGCTACCGCTGCCGCGCCGCGGATGTCCGCGAGCGAACCCAGGCGCTGGGCCGCATTGTCGGCGCGGAACACGACGTCGGGATCCAGCACCGCCAGCAATCCTTCGAAATCGCCGCCGCGCGAGGCCGCCAGAAAGGCATCGACGATCTTCTTCTGGCGGCTGAAATCAGCGTCGGGCGCGGGGGGCGTGCCCTGCACCCGGCGGCGTGCGCGGCTGGCGAGTTGTCGCGCCGCGGCCGGCGTGCGGCCGACGATCGGCGCGATCTCCTCGAAGGGGACGGCGAACATGTCGTGCAGCACGAAAGCCAGCCGTTCGGCCGGCGCCAGCGTTTCCAGCACCACCAACAGCGCCGCGCCGACGGAATCGGCCATATCCGCGTCGCGCTCGTGTTCGTCGCCGGCGATCGGTTCCGGCACATCCGGGCCGAGCGGTTCTTCGCGCCGGGATTTGCGCGAGCGCAGCATGTCGAGGCAGACGCGGGCGACCACTGTGGTCAGCCAGCCGCCGAGATTTTCGACCGCGCCGGTATCGGTGCGGCTCAACCGCAGCCAAGTTTCCTGCACGGCATCGTCGACCTCGGCGGTCGATCCCAGCATGCGATAGGCCACCGCGCGCAAATGGGCCCGGTTGGCCTCGAATTTCTCAGCCAGAAACTTTTTCTCGTCCATCGGTCACATTCCCATGTCGTGTCTCGTCATGGCTTTGACGAACGAAACCGTGCCGATGTGACAGAAAATCGGCGCGGTCGCGTCAAATCGGAACCAACTACATGGAGAAAGAAATGATGCAGGCAAGAATGAACCACCCCGTCATGGTCGTTCCCGATGCCCTGAAGGCGCTGCAGTCACTTGGTGAACTGACCAAAAACGGCCTGCCCGAGAAGCTGCTCGAACTCGTGCATCTGCGGGCCAGCCAGATCAATGGCTGCAGCGTTTGCGTCGACATGCACCCAAGGCTGGCCAGGAAGGCCGGGGAGACCGATGAGCGGCTCTTCGCGGTCGCGGCCTGGCGCGACACGCCTTACTTCACGGAAAGCGAGCGCGCCGCATTGGCGCTGACGGAAGCATTGACCCGCATCAGCGACCGCGCCGACCCCGTCCCGGACGAGGTCTGGAATGAGGCCGACAAGCGTTTCGACGAGCGGGAGCTTGCAGCGCTGGTTCTGGCGATTGCCAACATCAATGTCTGGAACAGGCTCAACGTCGCCGTCCGCCAGCCGGTGGGCGTGTGGAAGGTGTGAGTGACGGTTACGTCGCGACCATGCGCCGAATCCCGGGAGCCCAGGCTCAATTTTAACGCGCGGGCTCGTGCTTAATTTACCGGCACCAGCTAAAGAACAAGCCCGGCTGATCCCGATTGGCCGGGCTTCTCGTTTGCCACCGCCATCCATTCCAGCCCGTCCGCCACGCCAGAGCCCCTCCATGCTGCGTCCGTCGATCCGGAAACGAATCCTTGCCATCGCCGTCGGGTTGATTGTCCTGCTGGCGGTCACGTCGGTGCTGTCGACGGTGATGACGCGGAAGGTGGCGCATCAGCTCGACGAACTCTCCACCAAATATGTCGAGGCCTACGGGCATCTGGCGCGGATGAATGTCCGTTCGCTGGAGCAGGCGCTGGCCGTTCGCCGGATGGTGGTCGCGAAGATGCAGTCGCCGCCGGACGACGCCGCTTTTGCGGGCCAGCAAACGATCTATGCGGCGAAAGGCCTGGACATCGATCAGGAGGCGCAGGCGGCACGGGCGCTGATCAACGCGATTATCGATGACACCTCGACCGCCTCGGACAATGCCAGGCTCGGCCGGATCGAGGATCGGATCGAGAACGTCAACAAGGACCTCCGGCGCTATTTGAGTGAAGAGAACGCGCGGCTGATGCCGCTGCTCGCCGCCGGCAATTTCGCGGAAGTCAGGGCTAGCCTGGTCCGGGCCGATTCGCTGCGCGACGAGTTCAACCAGAAGGTCGAGGAAATCCGCAAGGACATGATGGGGCAAGTCCGCAGCGATGCGTTGGTGACGATGCGGGACCAGCAAAAGGCCATCGTGATCTCGATGATCCTGACCGTGCTGGCGGCCATATTGGGGTTGATGTTCGCGATCTTCGTCAGCATCGGCATCACCCGCCCCGTGCGGCGCTTGCTGGACGGCACCCGCGCCGTCGAGGCCGGCCGCCTCGATGGCTCGATCGACGTCACCACGCGCGATGAAATCGGCCAGCTCACGTCCGCGTTCAACAACATGGTCGAGCAATTGCGCCACAAGGAGAAGATGCGCGAGACGTTCGGCCGTTACATCGATCCGCGCGTCGTCGCGGGCTTGATCGAGCGGCAGTCGCAGACCGCGACCGACGGCGAGCGCCGCGTGATGACGGTGCTGTTCTGCGACATGAAGGGGTTCACCAGCCTCAGCGAAGGCATGACGCCGCAGGGGCTGGTCAAGGTGATGAACCATTATCTGTCGACGATGTCGGGGCCGATCCGCACCCATCACGGCATCATCGACAAATATATCGGCGATGCGATCATGGCCTATTGGGGCCCTCCGTTCAACGAGGACGGCGAACAGGCGCAGCTCGCCTGTCTGGCCGCGATCGACTTGGCCCGCCGCGGTGCGATGTTGCGCACCGAACTGCCGGAATTGCTCGGCGTGCGCACCGTGCCGAGCGACTGCGATGTTCGTATTGGCGTTGCGACCGGCGAGGTGCTGGTCGGCAGCATCGGCTCGGAATTCATGATGAGCTACACGGTGATGGGCGATGCGGTGAATCTGGCGTCGCGGCTGGAGGGCGCCAACAAGATCTATGGCACGCACAGCCTGGTTTCGGCGCCGACCATCGCCGCGGCCGGCGATGCGATCGAGTTTCGCGAGATCGATCGCCTTGTCGTCGTCGGCCAGAGCCACCCGGAGACGGTGTTCGAGATCATCGGCCGCAAGGATGAACTGACGCTGGCGCAAGTGTCGCTGCAAAGCCAGTATGCGGAAGGGCTCGCCGCCTACCGCGCCCGCAACTGGGACGATGCGCGTCACGCCTTCAGCGCCGCGCTCGAAGCGATGCCCGGCGACGGCCCGTCGAAGGCATTCATCAAACGCATCGGTGATTTTCAGGCGACCCCGCCCGCCGCCGATTGGGACGGCGCTTGGGTGCTCGATCAGAAATGAGCACCAAAGCGTTTTCAAGCGAAGTGGATACCGGTTCGCGCCAAGAAAACGCGTCAAAAAAGAATCTGTAGGCGTTCACGCCGCCAGAAATTCCAGCACGATCTCGCAATATTTCTGCGGCGCCTGCTCGAACATCGGATGCGTGGTGCCCGGGATCATTTCGGTGCGCGACCCCCTAACATTGGCCGCCAGCGCGCGCAGCACCAGCGGCAGCGTGCCCTTGGTGTTGGCGCCGCCGATGAACAATGTCGGCGTCTTGATCGCCTCGGCATCCGCCTTGGAGAACGGCGGACGCGCGTCGCGGGTCTGGCCGATCAACGTGGTGGCGTTGTCGCGCAGCAATTGCTTCGGCGTCGCCGGCAGGCGCTTCCAGGCGCCGGGGCCTTCCAGCGCGTCCATGAAGATTTCGAGTCCGCCATCGATATTGCCCTCGGCGATGACGGCGGCGGACGCCGCAATCCGGGCCGCGAGCGGCGAGGGGCCGGGCTTGTGGGCGGGATCGAGCGTGGCGTCGAGTTCGCCGCCGGGCTCGGCCAGGATCAGCCGGCGCAGCAGGTCCGGCCGGCGTTGCGCGACGCGAAACGAAATGTGCCCGCCGCGGGAATGACCCATCAGATCGACCGGGTCGGTGTCGAGTTTTTCGATGAAGCCGATGACGTCGTCGACATGCTGCGCGATCGAATAGGTGTCGCCGACGCCGTCCCAGTGAGCGGGGAAGAAATGCCGCAGCGACGGCGCGATCACGCGGTGGTGTTTCGACAGCGGCCCCAGCACCGACGACCAGATCCGGAAATCGCACAGCGAGCCATGCACGCACACCAGCGGCGGGCCGTTGCCAGCGCTCTGGCCGACATCGAGATAGGCCATGTCGAATCCGTTGACGGGAAGGCTTTGCATGCGCGGGCTCGTGGGAATGGGGGTGGGGCCATTGAATGGCACTGACATCGCCCCACATCATCGGAAGTTGTTTATGCCGTCAAGTTCCCTCAGGATTCGGGTGGATAGCAACAATCTCCAAGCCTATCTTCGGATCCAGCATCAAGTTCATGGCGATCAGAGGATCTGGAGCGAACCCATGACCGAACAGCAGTTTGCGATATTCGACACCCCGATCGGCCGCTGCGGCATCGTCTGGGGCGAACGCGGCATTGTGTCGGTGCAATTGCCGATGGGCGACGAGAAGAAAACCCGCAGCCGCCTGCAGCAGCGCCATGGCGACATCGACGAGACCCCGCCGCCCGCAAAAGTGCAGGCCGCCATCGAGGGGATCGTCGAGCTGTTGGCCGGCAAGCCGAACGACCTCACCGAAATCGTGCTCGACCTCGACGGCGTGCCCGCATTCAACCGCGGCGTCTACGACATCGCGCGCAGCATTCCGCCGGGCCAGACCATGACCTATGGCGACATCGCCAAGAAGCTCGGCGGCGTCGAGCTGTCGCGCGATGTCGGCCAGGCGCTCGGCCGCAACCCCTGTCCGATCGTGGTGCCGTGCCACCGCGTGCTGGCGGCGGGCAACAAGCCCGGCGGCTTCTCAGCCAATGGCGGCGTGGTGACCAAGCTCAAAATGCTGGCGATCGAAGGCGCGGTCGTGAACCACACGCCGAACCTGTTCGATTGAGTTCGGCGGGATGAAAATGGGGCTGATCAGCAACCGCGACGGGATTGTGCTCCCTCTCCCGCTTGCGGGGGAGGGCGGGGTGGGGGTGGTGCCACGAGTCACGCTCTTCGATTGGAGAGAGCCCTTACCCGCCGCAAGCGGGAGAGGTGAACTGAGTTCGCGGCTAGACCGATTTAGCCAAAAACCATCCCGCGCTAGCGCCCTTTAAAGTTCGGCGGCCGCTTCTCGTTGAACGCCAGCACGCCTTCGCGGCGGTCCTCGGTCGGCACCATCCGGTTATAGGCCTCGATCTCGAGCGCGAGGCCATCGCGCAGCGACGATTGCAGGCCGCGGTGGACCGCGAGCTTGGCCTGACGAGTCGAGATCGGAGCGTTGCGGGCGATGCGCGACGCGGTGGCCAGCGCTTCCTGCAACAGATCGGCTTGCGGAAATACTTCATTGACGAGGCCCCAGTCGCGGGCCTGCGCTGCCGTAAACGGCTTGCCGGTCAGGATCAGCTCCTTGGCCCGGCGCTCGCCGACCGCCCGCGGCAGGGTCTGGGTGCCGCCGCCGCCCGGCATGATGCCGAGCGTCACCTCGGTCAAAGCAAAGCGCGCGGTGTCGGCAGCGTAGAGAAAATCGCAAGCGCCTGCGATCTCGCAGCCGCCGCCATAGGCCGCGCCATTGACGGCGCCGATGATCGGCACCGGGCAGTCGATCAGCGCCCGCACCATCCGCTCGAAGATCACGTGCTGGCGCGTCCATTGCTCGTCGGTCATGCCGCGGCGCTCTTTCAGGTCGCCGCCGGCACAAAAGGCCTTGTCGCCCGATCCGGTCAGCACGATGCAGCGCAGATCGGCCGGATCGAGCGCGACATCCTCGAAACAGCGCACGAGATCGCGGCCCATCTGGGTGTTGAGCGCGTTGGAGGCGTCCGGCCGGTTCAGCCGCACGATCATCACATGCGCTTCGGCCTGCTCCAGCGCGAGCGTCTCGAGTGATTGCACGGCCGCGCTCATATCGCCTCGCAGGTAAACCCGTTGCCGGCGCGGCGGATCTTGCCGATGGAAGGCGAAGGAAAATGCGCGGTGCAGCACAGCGTGTCGGTGTCGCAATAGCGTTCGAGGAAGCTGCGGCGGGTGACGCCGGCCTGCACCTGGTCGACGTCGAACTTCACCGACATTTCCGGATAGCGCGTCTGAATCGGCGAATGCATCAGATCGCCTGAGAATACCGCGTCGTCCTTGCCGCGGCCGAACGTGAAGGCGAGGTGGCCGGGGGTATGGCCCGGCGTCGGCAGCAACCGCGTGTGGTCGCCGATCGCAAAATCGTCGCGCACGATCTCGGACTGCCTGGCTTCGACCACCGGCAACACGCTGTCGCCGAACGGCGGCACCGGGGTCTTGGCGTTGGTCTCGGTCCAGTAATCGAACTCGGCCTTGCCGAACACGTAGCGCGCTTTCGGGAAGGTCGGCACCCAGCGGCCGTTTTCCAGCCGCGTGTTCCAGCCGACATGGTCGACATGCAGGTGCGTGCACATGACATAATCGATATCGCCGACCGCGAATCCTGCCGCGGCGAGCGCGCGCGCATACGTGTCGTCGGTCTTCATGTTCCATTTCGGGCGCAGCGGCCGCGGCTTGTCGTTGCCGATGCAGCTGTCGATCAGGATGGTGTGGTGCGGCGTCTGCACGATGTAGGACTGGAAACACAGGATCAGAACGTCGTTGGCGTCGAGCGCGCCGGCCCTTTGCATCCAGCCGCGGTTTTCCGCCAGCAGTTCCGGCGTTAGATTGGGCAGCATCTCCAGCGCCGGCGCAAAGGTGGTCTCCTGCTCGATGATGCGGTGGATGGTGAGATCGCCGACAGTGAATTTGAGGCTCATTTTTTCTCGCCTTTGTGTTGGTCGACCAGCGCGTCCCGCACGGCCGGAAGAATGTAGTTCGCCATCATGTCGAGCGCCCCGTCACCCTGGCGCGGCTGAAAATAAAGCCCCGAAGTCGTCATCACCACCAGATCGCGGTCGGGCACGATGAAAAGCCGTTGGCCGCCTTGGCCCATCGCCGCGATCCACTTCACTTCCTTTTCCAGCGCGATCGAGCGGCCCAGCCACCATTGCTGGCCGTAGAAGAACAAACCGCTGAAATAGCCGATCGCCTGAAAGCGCGGCCGCACCGATTGCTCGATCCATTGCGGCGAGACGATCGGCTTGCCGTCCCAGCTGCCTTGATTGAGCACGAGCTGGCCGATCTTGGCGGCATCGCGCGGCCGCAGGCGAAGGCCGATGGACGAGCCGGTCTTGCCGTTCTTGGGATAATTCTTCCATTCGAAAACGGTAATGCCGATCGGCCCAAACAGCACCTCGCGCGCGAACGCTTCCAGCGGCTTGGCGGAAACGCGTTCGAGGATACTGCCGAGCAAATCCGTCCCGCCGCCATTATAGGTCCACACGGTGTCGGGCGGCTTTGCGATCGGCTTCGACAGGATGTAGCGGATCGGGTCAGGGTCAATTCCCAGATGCGGCTCGTCGTTCCTGGGATCGGTCCAGCCGCGGTTCTCGTCCCATTGGATGCCCGAGGACATCGTCAGGAGATGGCGGAGCGTAACCTGGTCCCAGCCCGGCGTTTTGAGTGCGGCATATTCCGGAAAGAATTTGACGACCGGTTCGTCGGCGCTGGCGATCAGCTTGCGGTCGATCGCGATGCCGACAAGGAGCGAGATCACGCTCTTCGACGCCGAGCGCATGTCGTGCTTGGTCGTGGCGTCGAAATCGTACTGTCCCGCAACGACCCATTGTTCATCGTGGCCGGAAAAGTACTGCTCGAAGACCAGCTTGCCGTGGCGGACGATGACCACGGCATGAACGTTGGCTTCGGTTTCCTTCATCCGCGCCGCGATGGCACAGAGCCGTGCGCCGTCGAGGCCGACGCTTTCAGGGGTGGCGATGCTCCAGCCATCGTCGAGCGCCGTAGGCGTTCCACACGCCATGCTGGTTTGTCCCCTTACCGCTGCGGAGGTCGCCAGCAGAAGCATGGCAGCGAAGCCGAGGCCTCGCAATTTCCTGCTGCCCTCGCGCATGCTGCCGTCTCCGATTTTAGTTCACGCCGGCGGCGGGACCGAGATTTTCACCGACGGCCGCTCCAGCATTTTCTGATGGAAGGCGTCGAGCTTCGGATAAGCCTTGCGCCAGCCGCAATCGGCAAAGCGGAAGTCGGCATAGCCGAGCACGCAGACGAGGCCGATCTGCGAGATATCGAACGGCCGCGACAGCATATCCGGCTGCTTCTCGAAATGCGCCATGCCGCTCCACGCCCGGTTCCAGTGGTCGTCGGACCATGCCTGCCATTGCAGGCCCGCTGGCCGCACCATTTTCTCGTAACGGCAGAGCAGCATGGAATCGAGCATGCCCTGAATCAACGAGTGATCACTCTTGACCTTCCACCGCGTCGGGCCCGACGTCGGGATCAGCTTTCCACCCCCGGCGAGTTCATCGAGATATTCGACGATCACGTAGGAATCGACGATCACCTCGCCATTGTCGAGGATCAGGGCCGGCAGCTTCTTGAGCGGATATATTTTTTGATATTCGTCATTGGCCTGGCCTGGCACCACCGCAGCCGGCATGAATTCGATCTTGTCGATCAGCCCGGTCTCGATCGCGGCGATGCGAACCTTGCGGGCGAACGGCGAGGCGGGAGAGAAGCTGAGTTTCATGTGATGTCCCTTGAAATGAGATTCAACCGTCATTGCGAGCGCAGCGAAGCAATCCATCTCGCCGCAGGAAAGAAAGAGTGGATTGCCTCGTCGCTTAGGCTCCTTTGCACAAACGCTACGCGTTTGTTGCAGGCAATGACGTGGCTGGCGCCAGAGTGCGACGCCCCTGGCCTCACGCCTCGATGACGACCTGACGCTGTTCGCCGAGCCCTTCGATGCCGAGGGTGACGACGTCACCGACGCCAAGGAATTTCGGCGGCTTCATGCCGAGGCCGACGCCGGGCGGCGTGCCCGTGGTGACGATGTCGCCGGGCAGTAGCGTGAGGAACGTCGAGAGGTAGGCAATGCACTTCGCCATTGTGAAGATCATGGTCGAGGTCGAGCCGGTCTGGCAGCGCTGGCCGTTGACGTCGAGCCACATCGACAGCTTCTGCACGTCGGCGATCTCGTCCTTGGTCACCAGCCACGGGCCGACGGGGCCGAAGGTGTCGTGCGACTTGCCCTTGGTCCATTGTCCGCCGCGCTCCTGCTGGAAGTAACGCTCGGAGACGTCGTTGCAGACGCAATAGCCGGCGACGTGGTTGAGCGCGTCGGCCTCGCTGACATATTTGGCGCGGGTGCCGATGATGGCGGCGATTTCGACTTCCCAGTCGAGTTTCTTGGACTCGCGCGGCTTTTCGATCGCGTCGTTCGGGCCGCTCAAGGAGGTGTTGGCCTTCAGGAAGAAGATCGGCTCGGCCGGGATGGGGGAGCCGGTTTCCTTGGCGTGATCGGCATAATTGAGGCCGATGGCGACGAATTTCGAGATGCCGGTGACCGGTGCGCCGAAGCGCGGCTTGCCGTCGACGGCGGGAAGTTTCGAGGGGTCCAGTGCGGCGAGCTTGGCCAGCGACGCCGGCGCATAGGCCTCGCCATTGAGGTCTTTCACATGCGCGGAAAGATCGCGCAATTGGCCGGATTTATCGATCAGGCCGGGCTTTTCCTGGCCAATCGCGCCGTAACGAACAAGCTTCATGGTACTGCTCCCTCAGGGGTTTCTTTACTTGGCATGCTTCATGGAACAGCGGGCGGGGAAATTCAACCACGGAAGCGTCCCGCATTGCAGGTCTCTGGATTCGTAGGGTGGGCATAGGCGCGTTTGCGCCGTGCCCACCATCTTCCAATTGCGGTCTCAGTGGTGAGCACGCTGCGCTTTGCCCTACGATCCCTCATCCCAGCGCGATGAATTTGAACGCCGCCCCCTCGCGCTTGATGTGGCCGGCATTGAAGTGCCCGCCGATCACCAGCGTGGGCGTATCGGCAAAGCGGGAGAACAACTCGCGCCGCGTCACCGCGGATTGCCTGGGGTCGGAATCCGCGGTCGATGACCAGTCGAGATGGGTCATCTGGCAGGGGTGATGGGCGACGTCGCCGGTGAGCAGGCCAACCTGGCCATCCGATTTAATGTGGATGCTCATATGCCCGGGGCTGTGGCCCGGCGTCGGGATCAGGGTGATTTCGTCCGAAAGCCTGGCATCGCTGGCCACGAGGTCGGCCTTGCCGGCGTCGGCGATCGGCTTCACGGAATCGTCGAACACGGCCAGATGTGCCGGCCCGTCGCTATGGTCGCGCCAGTGCTCGAATTCGATCTTGCCGAACACATAACGGGCGTTGGCGAAGGTCGGCACCCACTGGCCGCCGACGAGTTTGGTGTTCCAGCCGACATGGTCGACATGCAGATGCGTGCAGAGCACCGTGTCGATGCTATCTGGCGCAAAACCCGCCGCCGTCAAGGTATCGAGGAACGGGTCTTTCCGGTTGTTCCAGGTCGGGACGTTGCGGCCCTGCTTGTCGTTGCCCAATCCAGTGTCGACGATGATCCGCCGCGACGGCGTTTCCAGCAGCAGCGAGTGGATCGACATTTTGAGGCGGCCTTCCTCATTGGCGAAATGCGGGATCAGCCAGGGCAGCTTCTGGATTTCCTCGTTGGTCGCCAGCGGCAGGATGAAGCGCGTGCTGCCGACCGTCTCCAACTCGACGATCTTGGTGATTTTGACCTTGCCTACATTCCAGTGCATCCGGCGTTTCCTCTTGGCTTCGTTTCTTGGGTGTCAAGATGCGGGCTTCCCTTACCTCTCCCCGCACTTCGCGCAGGGCTGTCCCGGGAAAAGTCAGACATAGTTGAACCACAGCTGATTAGCAGAGAACTTGGGCCATGGCTTGCTCGGATTGACAGGTGGAGGC
>JACDAG010000513.1 GCA_013695565.1 Bradyrhizobium sp. | reverse complement strand
GCGCCAAGCTGATCGACCTCAAGGACAAGGTGAAGCTCAACGGCTTCCGTCCCGGCAAGGTGCCGGTGAGCCATCTGAAGAAGGTCTATGGCCGCTCCGTGATGGCCGAGACCATCGACCAGACCATCCGCGATACCAACACCCAGATTTTCACCGATCGCGGATTCCGCCTGGCGGCCGAGCCGAAGATCACGATGCCGACCGAGGAAAAAGAGGTCGAGGAACTGCTCGCCGGCAAGACCGATCTCACCTACACGGTGGCGATCGAGGTGGTGCCGACGATCCAGCTCGCCGACTTCAAGGGCTTTTCGGTCGAGAAGCCGGTCGTCGACGTGTCCGACAGCGATGTCGATGACGCCATCAAGCGCATTGCCGACCAGAGCCGCCCCTACAACGCCAAGAGCGATGGCGCGAAGGCCGAGAACGGCGATCGCGTCACCATTAGTTTCAAGGGCTCCATCGACGGAGTGCCGTTCGAGGGCGGCACCGGCGAGGCCATCCCGGTCGTGATCGGCGCGGGCCAGTTCATTCCGGGCTTTGAAGAGCAGCTGATCGGCGTCGGCGCGGGCGAAACCCGCAACCTGAAGGTCGCATTCCCCGCGAACTACGCCAGCGAAAAGCTCGCCGGCAAGCCCGCCGAGTTCGAAACCACCGCAACCCTGATCGAAGCCCCCGGCGAGACCACCGTCGACGACGAGTTCGCCAAGACGCTCGGCCTCGAATCGCTCGACAAGCTGAAGGAAGCCGCGCGTGAGCGCCTGGTTTCCGAGTTCGCCGGAGCGACGCGCCAGCGCGTCAAGCGTGCGCTGCTCGACCGTCTCGACGAGACTCACCAATTCGAGGCGCCGCCGTCGCTGGTCGGCGAAGAGTTCAATCTGATGTGGAACTCGATCAAGGCCGAGATGGAATCCAGCGGCAAGACCTTTGCCGATGAGAACACCACCGAGGACGCCGCCAAGGAAGAGTACCAGAAGATCGCCGATCGCCGGGTCCGGCTCGGCCTCGTGCTGTCGGAAATCGGCGAGAAGAACAAGATCACCGTCACCGACGACGAAGTCAGCCGCGCGGTGATCGAGCGGGCGCGTTCGATGCCCGGCCGCGAGAAGGAAGTCTGGGACTACTATCGCAACAATGCCAACGCACTGGCCCAGCTTCGTGCGCCGATTTATGAAGACAAGGTGGTCGATTTCATCCTCGAACTGGCCAACGTGACCGAGAAAAAGGTCTCGCGCGAAGAGCTGTTCAAGGACGATGACGCTGAGAAAACTGCCGCTTAATTCCGGCACCTGACATTAATGATGAACGGCGATAGCGGCGGGGCTCTGGCATCCGTCGCTATGAGTTCGCCTGCGAATCAGCTTGAACTTGTCTAACTCAGCTCGCAATGGCCCGGCCTTGTCGCCGGGAAATTGGCTCATATCTGTGAGTTGTCTTTGAAGTCCTGCATCACGGGACGTTCGTCCGCGCTAGCCAGCTTGTCGATGGATGTTCGCCCCCGCCAATTGTCTACCAACCCTTGAGGGTGACTAATGCGCGATCCCGTTGAAACCTACATGAACCTTGTTCCGATGGTGGTCGAGCAGACCAACCGCGGCGAACGCGCCTACGACATTTTCTCGCGCCTTCTGAAGGAACGCATCATCTTCCTGACCGGTCCGGTCGAAGACGGCATGTCGACGCTGATCGTCGCCCAGCTTCTGTTCCTGGAAGCCGAGAATCCGAAGAAGGAAATCTCGATGTACATCAACTCGCCCGGCGGCGTGGTGACATCGGGTCTGGCGATCTACGACACCATGCAGTTCATCCGCCCGCCGGTGACCACGCTGTGCACCGGGCAGGCGGCGTCGATGGGTTCGCTGCTGCTGGCGGCCGGCCACAAGGACATGCGCTTCTCGCTGCCGAATTCGCGCATCATGGTGCATCAGCCCTCCGGCGGTTTCCAGGGCCAGGCCACCGACATCATGCTGCACGCGCAGGAAATCCTGAACCTGAAGAAGCGGCTCAACGAGATCTACGTGAAACACACCGGCCAGACCTACAAGGCGATCGAGGAAGCGCTGGAGCGCGACAAGTTCCTGACCGCCGACATGGCCAAGGACTTCGGTATCGTCGACAAGGTGATGGACAAGCGTCCGGAAGAATCGTCGATCACCAAGACCCCGTAAGGGCAAGAATCCGTAAGGATACGGTGGCGATAGCCACGCGTTGACCTTACGGCAGGCTTAAAATCGGCAAATTGGGCCCCAAGCGGCTGCCTATGCCCGCGCATAGGCAGAAAGTTCCGCTTTCGTGCTGGTTTTCCGGCGTGGTAATCGCGCAACGCCTGGGTGATTTCGACAACTTCTCCCCGTGCGAAGGCCGAAAATCACGGTATTGTCACGGTGTCCGACCCGCGCCCGGTTAGCGAATTCTTGATAGTCGGGTGTCAGCATGGTTGGCTGTGAGGTATCGGGTAAGATCGCGGGGATTCGAGTAAACCGTGATTCGCAATGGATGTATTGAGTTAAGGGTCTTTTTTGGTACGGAATTTGCTCTATCTACTTTCAGGTCCGGTTTGGTGCCGGAATGGGTCGATCGAGTGACGGCGGACGGAGAGAAGAATGAGTAAGGTCGGCACGAGCGACTCCAAGAACACGCTGTATTGCTCGTTCTGTGGCAAGAGCCAGCATGAGGTCCGCAAACTGATCGCGGGACCCACCGTATTCATCTGCGACGAATGCGTTGAGCTGTGCATGGACATCATCCGGGAGGAAAACAAATCCTCGCTGGTGAAGTCGCGCGACGGCATCCCGACCCCGA
>JACDAG010000497.1 GCA_013695565.1 Bradyrhizobium sp. | reverse complement strand
CCTCAATGGCACGTCACGGCATGCTTGCGCTCGCCTCCGCTTTGTCGGTCGTGTCGGAACCCGCTTTGGCCGGTGATTTGTCGCTGTCCGAGGCGATTTCGGCATCGATTTCGGCCTGGCTCGACCTCAATCACCAGGAATTCGCGGTCCTGACGACGGCGCTGTCGCTGGTCGGCTTTACCGTCGTGGCGGCGATCCTGCTGATGCGCACCCGCGTCAAGGCAACCCGCACCGAGGTCGGCCTGCGCGCCGACGTCGCCGAATTACAGGTTCAGGCCGACCGGTTGCGCGCACTGCTGTTCGCCGAGCCCCAAATCCTGATTTCCTGGGCCGCGGGCGACAACCGGCCCCAGATCAGCGGCGACACCGCGCTTCTGATCTCGCAGGACGCGCAGCACAACTCGCCGCAGCGCATCCTCGCCTTTGGAACCTGGTTGCCGCCGGAACCGGCGTTGCAGATGGACCATGCCGTCGACGCGCTGCGCGAGGCCGGCGAAGGCTTTCTGCTCAACCTCTCGACCTCGAACGGCCGCGCCATCGAGGCGATGGGCCGCGCCATCGGCGGCCAGGCCATTGTCCGGATTCGCGAACTCGGCGGGCTGCGCCGGGAACTCGCCGAATCCAACCTCCGCTACAAGACGCTGCAGGAAGAAACCGAACTGCTGCGCGACTTCGCCGCCGCCGCGCCCTGGCCGATCTGGGCCAAGAGCGCCGAGGGCAATCTGCGTTACGCCAATACGGCCTATGTGCGGGCGACCGAGGGCTTAAGCGTCGCCGACGCCATCCACCGCAACCTCGAACTCCTGGAAACCGACCAGCGCTCCGACATGGGCCGGGCGTTGAACGACAATGCCAGCTTCAGCGCCCGGCTGCCGATCGTGGTCGGCGGCGAACGGCGCATCTATGACGTGCAGGCGCTGAAGCTGCATGGCGGCAGCGCCGGCATCGCGCTCGACGCCAGCGAGGCCACCGCGTTGCGCGACGCGATGGAGCGGATGGCGGAGGCGCATCGCCGCACCCTCGACCAATTGTCGTCGGGGGTTGCGGTATTCGACGCCCAGCGCCGGCTCGCCTTCTACAATGAGTCCTACCGGCGGCTGTGGGGCCTCGATCAGGCCTTTCTCGACGGCCAGCCCGACGATACCAGCGTGCTCGACCGGCTGCGCGCCGCGCGCAAGCTGCCGGAGCAGCCGGACTTCCGGGCCTGGAAGGCCAAGCTGCACGAGGCCTATCGCGCGGTCGAGCCGGAGACCTACACCTGGTTCCTGCCCGACGGCCGCGCCGTCAGCGTCGTCACCACGCCGAACCTCGAAGGCGGCGTCACCTATCTGTTCGACAATGTCACCGAGAGCCTCGATCTGGCGCGGCGGTTCGACGGACTGACGCGGGTCCAGCACGAGACGCTCAGCAACCTCGCCGAAGCCGTCGCGGTGTTCGGCAGCAACGGCCGCGTCGAACTGTTCAATCCCGCCTTTGCGAAGATGTGGAAGCTGTCGGAAGAGCAGCTGCGCGAACAGCCCCACATCGAAGCCGTGGAAGGCTGGTGCAAGCCACTGTTCGACGACGTCCTGACGTGGCGCGCGCTGCGCGAGGCGATCACCGCGATCGACAACCGGGCGCAGGTGGAGCTGAAGCTCGAGCGCAGGGATGGCAGTGTGCTGACCTGCATGACGATGCCGCTGCCGGACGGCGCCACCATGCTGACCTTCCAGGACATCACCGACACCGAGAATGTCGAGCGCGCGCTGCGCGAACGCAACGAGGCGCTGGAGACCGCCGACCAGATGAAGGTCGATTTCGTCCACCACGTTTCCTACGAGCTGCGCGCCCCGCTCACCACCATCATCGGCTTCGCGCATTTCCTCAGCGATCCCTCGACCGGGCCGCTGACGCCGAAGCAGGCCGAATATCTCGACTACGTCACCAAATCGACCAACGCGCTGCTCGCGCTGACCAACAATATCCTCGATCTCGCCACCATCGACGCCGGCGCCATGAAGCTCGAGCTCGGCCCGGTCAATATCGCGAAGGCCATCGAGTCTGCCCGGGAAGGCATTCAGGACCGCCTCGCCACCGACCGCATCGAACTCAAGGTCGACATCGATCCCAATATCGGCGATTTCACCGGCGACGAGCGCCGCGTGGTACAGGTGCTGTATAATCTGCTGGCCAATGCCGTCGGCTTCTCGCCGCACGACGCCACCGTCACCATCAGCGCGCATCGCAACGAGCATCGCGTCGTCTTCACCGTCACCGATTCCGGCCCCGGCATTCCGCCCGATGTGAAGGACAAGGTGTTCGACTGGTTCGAGAGCCATTCCAACGGCTCGCGGCACCGCGGCGCGGGGCTCGGCCTGTCGCTGGTGCGCTCCTTTGTCGAACTGCATGGCGGCAAGGTGCGCGTCGATTCGGAACTCGGCAAAGGCACGACGGTCGTTTGCGACTTTCCGATCGACCAGAACGCCCATCGCAACGCCGCCGAATGAGCGAGCCAGCGACATTCTCGGTGGCGCTGGCGAACGAGACCGCGACCGCGCAATTGATGGCCGACCTCGCGCTGCTGGTTGGCCCCGGCGATGTGATCACGCTCTCGGGAGATCTCGGTGCCGGCAAGACCGCCGCCGCGCGGGCGATGATCCGCTATCTCGCCAGTGACGATGCGCTGGAAGTGCCGAGCCCGACATTCACGCTGGCGCAGAGCTACGATGCTCCGTTTCCGATCGTTCATGCCGATCTCTATCGGATCAACGATCCAAGCGAGCTGGAAGAGATCGGGCTGTCGCCGCTGCCCGAAGGCACGCTAGCGCTGATCGAATGGCCGGAGCGCGCCGCGGACGCGCTGCCGGAAGACCGCATCGACATCGCCTTCAGCCATCGTCCCGCGTTCGGGTCCGGCGCGCGCGCCGCCGAGTTTACCGGCCATGGCAAAGCCGCGGCGCAGGTCGAACGTCTCAAGGCGCTGCGCCAGTTCCTCGAAACATCAGGCTTGCTGGAAGCGCAGCGCGAGCGCATGCCGGGCGATGCCTCGACGCGCTCCTATGCGCGGCTGCATCAGGGCGGCACTTCCATCCTGATGAATTCGCCGAAGCGGCCGGACGGCCCGCCGATCTATGACGGCAAATCCTACAGCGCCGCCGTGCATCTGGCCGAAGACGTCAAACCCTTCGTCGCCATCGCCAATGGTTTGCGCGAGCGCGGCTTCTCGGCGCCGGCGATCCGCCACCAGGACCTCGATTCAGGTTTTCTGATCACCGAGGATTTCGGCAGCGACAGCGTCGTCGAAGGCGATCCACCGCGGCCGATCGTGGAACGCTATGAGGCCGCGACCGACATGCTGGCGGCGCTGCATCGCGAGACGCTGCCGGACATCCTGCTGCTGACGCTTGAATCCACCCACGCCATCCCCTTGTTCGACACCGAAGCGCTGCTGGTCGAGATGGGGCTGATGCTGGAATGGTACATGCCCGATCGTGGTGTCGAGCCGGGCCAAGCGTTGCGCGACGAATTTATCGCGATGTGGCGCGAACAGTTGAAGAAGACGGCAGCCTCAGCACGCACCTGGGTGATCCGGGATTTCCATTCCCCCAACATCATCTGGCTCGGCGATCGTTCCGGAATCCTGCGCGTCGGCATCATCGACTTCCAGGACGCGGTGGTCGGACCGGCCGCTTATGATCTGGTGTCGCTGCTGCAGGACGCGCGGATCGACGTCCCCGAGGCGCTCGAACTGACACTGCTGACCCGTTACATCAAGGCGCGGCGCGCGGCCGACAGCAACTTCGATCCCGCGAGCTTCGCCGAGTTCTACGCCATCATGTCGGTGCAGCGGAACACCCGCCTGCTCGGCACTTTCGCGCGGCTCAACCGGCGCGATGGCAAGCCGCAGTATCTGCGTCACCAGCCCCGGATCTGGACCTATCTCACGCGTTCATTGGCCCATCCGGCGTTGGCCAGTTTTCGCGACTGGTACGCGGCCCACGTCCCGCCGCCGACCCCCTAGAGGCCGTTCCGATTGAATCGGAACGGCCTCTAGATTCTTTATTTGACGCGTTTTCTTGACGCGAACCGGTGTCCACTTCGCTGGAAAACGCTTGATTCACCACTTGTTAGCCACCCCGGCCCTAATCTGGAGAGGGCTGAGCTCCGCGAGTTGCGAGCGGTTGTCTGGAATCCGGGAATAGGGCGATGGCGACATCAGAGCGGCGCAGCGGAGATCGCGTTACATTCGAGCGCGGCTATCCGGCGCAGATGATGGGCATCGACGGCACATGGCGGCGCGACTGCGTAATGGAAGACGTCTCCGAGACCGGCGCCAAGCTGACGGTCGAGGGTTCCGTCGAAGGCCTTCATCTGAAGGAATTCTTCTTGCTGCTGTCGTCCACGGGACTGGCCTACCGCCGCTGCGAACTGGCCTGGGTCAATGGCGACCAGATCGGCGTCAATTTCCTGAAACAGGGCGACAAGAAGAAGAAAGCGGCCGCCAAGCGCGGCGCGGAGTCTGCCGAAGCGTGAGGCCCGTCGCACCCAAATCCTCTTGCAGCCGTCGTCGTACAGCCGTCATCATGACTATGGCCCTTACAGTCGCTGGATCAGCCGAATCACCGTGATATGATCCGCAGCGCTGATCCGTTTCGAGAAATGTTGGAAATGTCCGACGCGCCCAAGAAAGCCATCAAGCAACCCATCAAGAAGGCCATGGTCCTCGCAGCCGGTCTCGGCCTGCGGATGCGCCCGTTGACAGACCACATGCCGAAGCCGCTGGTGCGCGTGATGGGCCAGCCGCTGCTCGATCACGTGCTGGACAAGCTCGCCGGCGCCGGCGTCAGCGAAGCCGTGGTCAACGTGCATTATCTGCCCGACCAGATCGTCGAGCATACCGCGTCCCGGACCAGCCCCCGGATCACCATCTCCGATGAGCGCGATCAGGTGCTCGGCACCGGCGGCGCCGTCGTGAAGGCGCTGCCCTTGCTCGGCAATGAACCGTTCTTCCATCTCAACGCCGATACCATGTGGATCGACGGCGTGCGGCCCAATCTGGCGCGGCTGGCCGAGACCTTCGATCCCGCGCGGATGGACATATTGCTGCTGATGGCGCCGACCACCAGCAGCATCGGTTACAACGGCCGCGGCGATTACTCGATGCTGCCGGACGGCGCGCTGCGCAAGCGCAGGGAGCACCAAGTGGTGCCGTTCGTCTATGCGGGTGCCGCGATCATGTCGCCGTCGCTGTTTAGAGATGCGCCCGCGGGCGAGTTTTCGCTGACGAAAATGTTCGACCAGGCCAACGAGCAGGAACGGCTGTTCGGCCTGCGGCTCGACGGCGTCTGGATGCATGTCGGAACCCCCGACGCGGTGCAGGCCGCGGAAGAGGCGTTTCTAGAGAGTGTGGCGTAAGGCGCCGCGCAGCAACCTCTCGTCGTCCCGGCGAACGCCGGGACCCATAACCACAAATGTTGGTTATTGACGGGATAGTAGCTCCAACCGAGCATAATAATAGACATCGGTGGTTATGGGTCCCGGCTCAAGGCCGGGACGACGCAGAGAGTTGCGGGCTGCCATCAACCCGCCCATGACCATTGCGCGATCACTCCCTATATTGCGCTGACCTCGAATCAGGCAGCCCATGCGCGTTTTCAGCGTTCCCGTATCTGTGCCGCTCCTGCGCACCGTCATCTCGGCGCTGGTCGACGGCCGGCTCGTCGAGGGATTCGAGGCGCGCCAAAACCCGTTGAACCTCGCGCAGGCGACGCTCTATCTGCCGACCCGGCGCGCCGGGCGGCTGGCGCGGGAAATCTTTCTCGACGAGATGAAGACCGATGCCGCGATCCTGCCGCGTATCGTAGCCCTTGGCGATATCGACGAGGATGAACTGGCGTTTGCCGAAGGCGCCGAGCAATTCGGCGGCGTAGCGCCGCTCGACATTCCGCCACGGCTCGGCGAACTCGAACGCCGGTTGACGCTGGCCCATCTGGTGGCGGCGTGGGCCAAAACGCCGGTGTCGGCGCCTCTGGTGGTCGGCGGCCCGGCATCGACGCTGGCGCTGGCCGGCGATCTGGCGCGGCTGATGGATGACATGGTCACGCGCGGCGTCGACTGGAACGCGCTCGACAAACTGGTGCCGGACCAGCTCGATCGATACTGGCAGCACTCGCTGGAATTTTTGCGCATCGCGCGCAAGGCGTGGCCGCAGCATTTGCGGGAAATCGGACGGATCGAACCCGCCGCGCGGCGCGACCTTCTGATCGACGCCGAAGCCGCGCGCCTCACCGCTCATCACAAGGGCCCCGTGATCGCGGCGGGTTCGACCGGCTCGATGCCCGCGACCGCCAAATTCCTGCGTGTCGTCGCCAACCTCAAACAAGGCGCGGTGGTGCTGCCGGGCCTCGATACCGATCTCGACGACGCGGCCTGGCAAACCATCGGCGGCGTGCGCGACGCGCAAGGCAAGTTCACCACGTCGCCGGCCTCGAACCATCCGCAATTCGCGATGCAGGGATTGCTCGACCGGTTCGGCATCCAGCGCCGCGACGTCGAGATGTTGGGCACGCCGGCACCGGATGGACGCGACGTGCTGGTGTCCGAGACGATGCGGCCGTCGACGGCGACCGAGCAATGGCATGACCGGCTGGAGCAGCCGGATATTGCCGCGAAGATTTCAGGCGGCATGAAAAACCTCGCGGTGGTCGCCGCCCCCAATCCGGAGATGGAGGCGCTGGCGATCGCGGTCGCGATGCGCGAGGCGCGGCATCTGAACAAATCGGCGGCGCTGGTGACGCCGGATCGAGCGCTGGCGCGGCGGGTGATGGCCGCGCTCGGCCGCTGGAATCTCGAATTCGACGATTCCGGCGGCGACGCGCTGATGGACACCTCCGCCGGCATCTTTGCCCGGCTGGTGGCGGAAGCGGCGGCCAAGGGGCTGGAGCCGCCGACCTTGCTGGCGCTGATGAAGCATCCGCTGTTTCGCCTTGGCGGCGCGCATGGCGCGCTGAAACACGCCATCGAGGTACTGGAACTGGCGCTGCTGCGCGGCACGCGGCCGCAAGCCGGAAGCGGCGGCCTTGCGCGCGATTTCGATCGTTTTCGCGCGGAGCTCAGGAAATTGAGGGCCGAGGAAGCATCCTCGCTCCACCGCTCCGAACAGCGCGCCAAATTGCAGGACGAGGATCTAAATCAGGCGCAAGCGCTGATCGCGGCACTGCAGAAGGCGATGTTGCCGCTGGAAAGCATGACGTCATCGAAGCCGTATGACTTTGCCGAACTCGCGCAACGCCATTACGAAGTGTTGACGGCACTGTCGTCGGATCAAAACAACATCGCCGTGGTGTTCGAGGGCGCCCAGGGATCGGCGCTGGCCGCGGCGTTCGACGATCTCCTCGGCGAACAGAAGCAGAGCGGGCTGATGGTGCAGCTCGGCGATTATCCCGAATTGTTCCAGACCGCCTTTGTCGACCGCATGGTGCGGCGGCCGGAGCAGGCCAGCGCGCATCTACACATCTATGGCCAGCTCGAAGCCCGCCTGACCGAATCCGATCGCGTGATTCTCGGCGGGCTGGTCGAGGGCGTGTGGCCGCCATCGCCGCGGATCGATCCGTGGCTGAGCCGGCCGATGCGGCATGAACTTGGCCTCGACCTGCCGGAGCGGCGCATCGGCCTGTCAGCGCATGACTTCGCGCAATTGCTCGGCCATGACGACGTGATCCTGACCCATTCGGCGAAGGTCGGCGGCGCGCCGGCGGTGGCCTCGCGCTACCTGCACCGCCTGGAGGCCGTCGCCGGCGAGGAGCGCTGGAAGCAGGCGACGCAGGCGGGCGAGGTCTATGTCCGCTTCGCCGGTGAAATCGACCGGCCGGCCAAGATAGTGCCTATCGAGCAACCGGCGCCGAAGCCGCCGCGCGCGACGCGGCCGTTAAAATTGTCGGTGACGGCGATTGAGGACTGGCTGCGCGATCCCTATACGATCTACGCGAAATACATCCTGCGGCTCGACCCGCTCGATCCCGTCGACATGCCGCTGTCGGCGGCCGATCGCGGCTCGGCGATCCATGAAGCACTCGGCGAGTTCACAAAAACCTTCGCCGACACACTGCCTGCGCAGCCGGCGCTGGCGCTGCGCGGTATCGGCGAGAAATTCTTTGCGCCGCTGATGGAGCGCCCCGAGGCGCGGGCGCTGTGGTGGCCGCGTTTCCAGCGCATCGCCGCATGGTTTGCCGAGTGGGAGCTGGCGCGTCGCGGTCACATCCACCGGATCGATGCCGAGATCCGGGGCGAGATTGCGATTCATCTCGACAATGGACGTATCTTTCATCTCTCCGCGCGTGCCGACCGCATCGAGCAACGCCAGGACGGCCGCTTCGCGATCCTCGACTACAAGACCGGGCAACCACCGACCGGCAAGCAGGTACGGATGGGGCTGTCGCCGCAGCTCACGCTCGAAGCCGCGATCCTGCGCGAAGGCGGATTCAAGGACATCTCTGCGGATTCATCGGTCGCCGAACTCGCCTATGTCAGGCTCAGCGGCAACAACCCGCCCGGCGAGCACCGCTCGCTGGAACTGAAGATCAGGAACAACGACACCCCGCAGCCGCCGGACGAGGCGGCGGATTATGCGCGGCTGGAATTGGAAAAACTGATCCGTAAATTCGAGGACGAAAATCAGGCCTACACCTCGCTGAACCTGTCGATGTGGTCGAACCGCTACGGCGCCTATGACGATCTCGCCCGGATCAAGGAATGGTCCGCGGCCGGCGGATTGGGGATCGAGGAATGGTGAAGGCTCCCCGCACCATTCCTCCCAATGTGCGCGACACCCAGGCGCGCGCGTCCGATCCGGCGGCGTCCTCATTCGTGTCGGCCAATGCCGGCTCGGGCAAGACCCACGTGCTGGTGCAGCGCGTGATCCGGCTGCTGCTAGGTGGCGTGGCGCCGGAGAAAATCCTCTGCATCACGTTTACAAAGGCCGCCGCCGCCAACATGGCGGAGCGGGTGTTTTCGACGCTGGGCCATTGGGTCACGCTCGATGATGCGGCGCTGGATGCCGCGATCAAAGAGGCGGGCATTGCGCGCATCACGCCAGCTTTACGGAAGTCGGCGCGGCAATTGTTCGCCTGCGCGCTGGAAACGCCGGGCGGGCTGAAGGTGCAGACCATCCACGCACTATGCACGCGGCTGCTGCAGCAATTCCCGTTCGAGGCCAACGTGCCGGCGCGGTTTGCCGTGCTCGACGACCGCGACCAGAACGAGATGATGGAGCGCGCCAATCTTTCGGTGTTCCTGGAGGCCTCGCGCAGCCCCGAGAGTGCGACGGGGCGCGCGCTGATGACGGCGATGGCGAGCGCCGCCGACGTCACCTTCAAGGATGTGGTGCGCGAGGCGTGCCTGAGCCGCGATCACTTCATGGCATGGACGGACACTGCCGGCAGCGCCCATGCGGCCGCCGCACAGGTCAACGCCGCGCTGGGCGTCGGTCCGGACGACCGGATCGAAGCCGTCGAGCGCGACATCATCGATGGACCGAACCTGCCGCGGGCGCGCTGGGAAGAAGTGGCATTGGTGCTCGGCACCAGCAGCAAGGCCGATCAGAAGCAGGCGGAGCGGTTGCGCGGCGCGCTGATCTTCACCGGAAGCGCGCAGGTCGACGAGTATCTCGGCGTATTCCTGACCGACGAGCGCACCCCACGTGCAGCGGTGGTGACGAAGAAATTCGGCGATAACAATCCGGCTGCCGGCCGACTATTTAACTCGGAGATTGATCGCCTCACGCCCCTGATCGAGCGGCGCCGCGCGCTGGTCGCCCGCGACCGCACCGAGGCGCTGCTGCATATCGCGACCGCGGCGGCGGCAAATTACCGCCGCGAGAAGCTGGAGCGCGGGCTGCTCGACTATGACGACCTGATCGACAAGACGCTGGCGATGCTCGACCGCGTTTCGTCCGGCTGGGTGCATTACAAGCTCGATCGTGGCGTCGACCATGTGCTGATCGACGAGGCGCAGGATACCAGCCCGCGGCAATGGGACATTGTCGCGCATATCATTTCCGAATTCACCTCGGGCGCCGGCGCCCGCGACGGCGTGATGCGCACGGTGTTCGCGGTCGGCGACGAGAAGCAGTCGATCTTCTCGTTCCAGGGCGCCGCCCCCCGCGAATTCGACCTGCGCCGGCGGGCACTGAAGAAGAAATTCGAGGATGCCGGCCTGAAATTCGATCCGGTGTCGTTCAATTATTCGTTCCGCTCGGGACCGGCGATCCTGCATTCTGTCGACCACGTGTTTCGCGAGCAGGATATCTATCGCAGCATCCACGCCGTCGATAATGGCTACCCGATCCACTATGCGCTCGAAGACGCAGGGCCCAGCCTGATCGATCTCTGGGAGTTGGCGGTGGCCGATGATCGGCCGGACCTTGAAGGCTGGCGCGCGCCGTTCGACGGCGTCTCGGTGACCAGCCCGGAAGTCAAGCTCGCCCGGCGCATTCAAGGCGAGATCAAGTCGCTGGTCGAAAGCGGGACCATGACCGGCAGCAGCGGTAGCCGCCGTCCACTGCGCTATGGCGACATGCTGGTGCTGGTGCGCCGCCGCGGCAATGCGTTCGATGCCGTGATCCAGGCGCTGAAGCACGCCAATGTGCCCGTCGCCGGCGCCGACCGGCTCAAGCTGACCGAGCATATCGCGGTCATCGATCTGATGAACCTTGCGGACGCGTTGCTGCTGCCGCAGGACGATCTGGCGCTCGCGGTGGCGCTGAAGAGCCCGTTGTTCGGGCTCACCGACGACGATTTGTTCAAGCTGGCCTGGCAACGCAGGGGATCGCTGCGCCACGCATTATCAGCGCAGGCCGCGTCAGACGAGCGCATCGCGAAGGCGCTGAAGCGTCTCGAACAATGCGAGCGCCGCTTCGTCAGCGAAACGCCGTTCGCCTTCTTTGCCTGGCTGCTCGGCGGCGACGGCGGCCGTGCCCGCATCCTGCGGCGGCTCGGCCACGAAGCCAACGACGCGCTCGATGAGTTTTTGGAACTCGCGCTGAACTACGAGCGCAAGGCACCGGCCGCGTTGCAGGGTTTTGTGGCGTGGCTGCGTGCGGCCGACCTCGAGGTGAAGCGCGATATGGAAATCTCGCGCGACGAAGTCCGCGTCATGACCGTGCATGGCGCCAAGGGCCTGGAAGCTTCCGTCGTGTTCCTGGTGGATACCACGACCTCGCCTTCGGATACGCAGCGGCTGAAACTGATCAATCTGCCGCAGGGCAATGCCGGTCCGCATGCGCCCGGTGTCGTGGTCTGGGCCGGCCGGAAGGCCGATGATCCCGCCGTTATCGTCAACGCGCGCGCGGCGATGATCGGCGATACAGAGGATGAATACCGCCGCCTGCTCTATGTCGCGATGACGCGCGCCGCCGACCGGCTGGTCGTCGGCGGCTGCATGCCCGGCAACATGACCTCTGTGCGCAAATTCTCCTGGTACGATCTGATCGCCAAGGGCCTCGCCACTTCCGAATTGCAGCTTCAGGAAATCCAGGCACCGAACGGCGTGGTGAAGCGCTATTCGCGGGCCTACGATGTTGCGCTCTCGGATGGCCCGGCCGCGGAGCCACCGACGGAAACATCGATCGTGCTGCCGTCCTGGTTGCAGACACCAGCGCCCTCGGAAACGGCCACGGGCAGTTTGCTGCGCCCTTCCGATCCCGCTGACGACGATAGCCACCCGATCCGGTCCGGCGAATCGATCCTCGCGCGGGCGCGGGCGCTCAAGCGCGGCTCGCTGGTGCACCGGCTGCTGCAATCGCTGCCTGATATCGCACCCGAACGCCGTCACGAGGCCGCACTATCCTATCTCGCGCGCAACGCCGAAGGCTGGACCGAGGACGAACGGCGCGCGCTGGCGGACGGCGCGGTCGCACTGATCGCAGATCCGCGGTTTGCGCACGCCTTCGCAGCCGGCAGCCAGGCCGAGGTCTCGATCGTTGGACGGCTGGACCGGCCCGGACAACCGCCAGCGCTGGTTTCCGGGCAAATCGACCGGCTGGTGGTCACGGAGCGGGAGGTTTTGATCGTGGATTACAAGACCAACCACGCCCCGCCCAGGACCCCGGACGAGGCTCCCCGCGGCCATGTCCGCCAACTTGCCCTCTACCGGGCGGTACTCGCAAAACTTTATCCCCAGCTGCCGGTCCGGGCCGCGCTGCTTTGGACCGAAACGCCTGATTTGATGGAGATTTCCGCCCCCGCGCTGGACGCGGCGCTGGCATCCTATCATCTCGGCGTGACCGCGCTTGACCCGGCAAGATCGCGTTCATAGGTTTGCCCATATCCTGACGGGTGCGATTCTCATCCGCGCCGCTGTTTCCAACCGAACGAGGTATTCCCATGGCCGTTGGCAAGGTTTCTGACGCCGATTTCGAAGCCGAAGTGCTCAAGGCGACCGGCCCTGTGGTCGTGGACTTCTGGGCCGAATGGTGCGGCCCCTGCCGCATGATCGCACCTGCGCTTGACGAGATTTCCGGCGCGTTGGGCGACAAGGTCAAGATCGTGAAATTGAACGTCGACGAGAGCCCGAAGACGGCCTCGAAATACGGCGTGATGTCGATCCCGACCCTGATGATCTTCAAGGGCGGCGAGATGGCCTCGCGCCAGGTCGGCGCCGCGCCGAAGGCGAAGCTGCAGCAGTGGATTACAGCTGCGGTGTGATCGATTTCGATTGATTTGTGATTTGAAACGGCCGGCTCATCGCCGGCCGTTTTGTTGCGTTATCTGATCCAGCCCGTGGCCAGTGCGGATGCCAGTTCCGGCTCGCCGTTACGGCGCGCCAGAGTCGCCATCGCATCATGATCGTAGGGCACATGGCGGAAGGTCACACGCCACGATCCGCCAGCCAGTTCGAGGATCGCATAGCGTGCGTCCGGGGTGCCGGCCTCGATCACATGCGGGAATGGAACATTGTAGGAAAAACCGGGACCGCCGACGCTGCCGGGATTAACCACCAGGCGTCCGTCACCCAGCCGCACCGCGCGTGCGATGTGGGTATGGGCGCACAGGATCAGCGACTGCTGGATTCCTTGCGCTTCCTTTTCGATCGCTTCCAGCGTCGCCATCCTGACCGAGCCGTCTGATGTCACCGCTTCAAGCCAGTAGGTATTATCGTCGGCAGGCGTGGCGTGGCAGAGAAAGACCTGATCGCGGTATATTTTCGTTGCAGGCACCGTGCGCAGCCAGTCGAGATGACTGGCGTCGAGTTGCGCAAAAGCGGGCCGCTCCCACGAGCCCATCTTCTCGACCGGCCGATCGATCAGCCAGCGGTCATGATTACCGAGCACATGCACGGCATCGAGCGCCATCAGCGCATCCATGGTCCGCCGCGCATCGAGCGGACCGCTCGCCATGTCGCCGAGATTGACGATTTCGCTGATATGATGCGCGCGGATGTCGGCCAGCACGGCTTCGAGCGCGAGATAATTTCCGTGGACATCGGCAATCGCGGCAAAACGCATGGTGATTCCAATCCTTGTCGCGGCTGACGTGCGCCACCTATCTCATGCAGGCGGCGTGCCATTACGAGCAAGAACGTGGCCGGCGAGGTAGAGCGAGCCCGTGATCAGGATGCGCGGCGGCACTTCGTAGGCCAGCTTCGACAGCGCCTGAAGCGCGGCCTCGACGCTTGCGGCGTTCTCCACGCGCATGCCGAGCGAGCGCGCGGCATCTGCCAGCCGGTCCGGCGGCATCGACGTCGCCATGACCGTCAAACTCGCGTTGTCGCGACCGGGTATCGGCACCGCCATGATATGACGCGTCAGCCCGGCGAAATTGGCGAGGAAGGCGCCCGCATCCTTGTTGCCCATCATGCCTGCGATCACGACAAGCGGCCGCGACACCCGTTCCTCCAGATCGCCCAGTGCGGCCGCCGCGACGCGCCCGCCTTCGGCATTGTGCCCGCCATCGAGCCAGATCTCGCAGCCCTGCGGGCCCTCCTCGATCAGCGCGCCCGAGACCAGCCGCTGCATCCGCGCCGGCCATTCGGCATTGACGATGCCGGCCTCGAAATCGGGCATGCCGATCCTGAACGTATCGAGCGCGCGCAAGGTCGCGATCGCGAGCCCCGCATTGTCGAACTGATGCCGGCCGAACAGTTTTGGCGCCACCAGATCCATCAGGCCGCGATCGTCCTGATAGACCAGCCGGCCGCGCTCGACGCTGACGTGCCATTGCTGGCCTGCCGCATGCAACGGCGCGCGCATGCGATTGGCCTCCGCCTCGATCACCGCCATCGCTTCCGGCGCCTGCTCCGCGCAAATCACCGGCGTGTTGCGCTTGATGATCGCGGCTTTCTCGCCGGCAATCGCGGTGAGTGAATTTCCGAGGAATTCCGTGTGATCCATGCTGACCGGCGCGATCACGGCCGCGAGCGGCGCGTCGATCACATTGGTGGCGTCCAGCCGTCCGCCGAGCCCGACTTCCAGCAGCACGACATCGGCCGGATGCTGCGCGAAAAGACAGAACGCCGCAGCGGTCTCGATTTCGAAAATCGTGATCGGATCGCCGGCGTTGGCGCGCTCGCAATCTTCCAGCACGGCGCGCAAGTCGTCGTCGCCGACCAGCACCCCGCCGCCGCTGCGGCCGAGCCGATAGCATTCGTTGAGCCGCACCAGATAGGGCGAGGTATAGACGTGGACGCGCAGGCCTGCGGCTTCCAGGATCGCGCGCAGATAGGCAATGGTGGAACCCTTGCCATTGGTGCCGGCGACATGAACCACCGGCGGCAGCTTGCGTTCGGGATGATCGAGCTGCGCCAACAGCCCCTGCATGCGATCGAGGCTGAGATCGATACGGCTGGGATGGAGCGCCGACAGCCGCGCGATCAGTTCGTCGAGCGAAGGCTGCGGTCTGGCGGCGGGTGCGTTCACGCGTGAGGTGCGGCCGGCACCGCTTCCGGCGCCGACACGATCTGGGCCGGATCGGTGACCTGCGGCGCGGGCTTCGATACGACATCGAGCGCCGGCGATTTTGTGAAGAGACGGCAGAGCCGCGCCAAAGTGGGGCGCATTTCGTGGCGATGCACCACCATGTCGACCATGCCATGGTCGCGCAGATATTCGGCGCGCTGAAAGCCTTCCGGCAATTTCTCACGGATGGTCTGTTCGATCACGCGCGCGCCGGCGAACCCGATCAGCGCGCCGGGCTCGGCGATCTGCACATCGCCCAGCATCGCATAGGACGCGGTGACACCGCCGGTGGTCGGGTTGGTCAGCACCACGATGTAGGGCAGTTTTGCCTCGCGCAGCATCTGCACGCCGACGGTGGTGCGCGGCATCTGCATCAGCGACAAAATGCCTTCCTGCATCCGCGCGCCGCCGGAAGCCGCGAACACGATGAACGGCGATTTCTTTTCGACCGCGAGTTCGAGCCCGCGCACGATCGCTTCGCCCGCGGCCATGCCGAGCGAACCGCCCATGAAATCGAAATCCTGCACGGCGATGACAACGCCGGCGCCTTCGAGCTTGCCGTAGCCGACCTTGATGGCATCGTTCAGGCCGGTTTTTGCCCGCGCATCCTTGATGCGGTCGGCGTATTTGCGCTCGTCGCGAAACTTCAGCGGATCGGCGGTCACGTCAGGCAGCGCGATGTCGTACCAGGTCTCGTTGTCGAAGATTGATTTCAGCCGCGCCACGGCGCCCATGCGCATGTGGTAGTTCGAGCCGGGAATCACGAACTGGTTGGCCTCGACATCCTTGTAGAACACCAGTTGCCCGGAATCCGGGCACTTGATCCACAGATTCTCCGGCGTCTCACGGCGCAGGATGCTGCGGATCTTCGGCCGGACGACGTTGGTGAGCCAATTCATGTTTCGCTCCGAAATGCGGTTGGACGCATCGACCTTCTATCTTGACGCGTTTTCTACCGCAGATAAGTCTACGCAATCTGCGTAAACTTGATTGCTATGCGAACCGGTATCCACTTCGCTCGAAAACGCTACGTCGAATATATGGCGGCCCGAACGAGGCCCGGCAAGCCGCAGGTAACGCCTCATTCTACGCCAATATGGCCTATTCTGCGGGCTGTTTGGCGCCCCGCACGCCCTGCGCCAGGGCGGCAACGAGGTCGGCCACGGCGGGTACGGTTTTGGCGGTCGCCTGCCCCTCGGCGTCGAGGCTGCCCTTCAAGGCATCGACCAGCGCGGTACCGACCACGGCGCCATTGGCGCTCTCGGCGACCGCGCGCGCGACATCCGGGGTGCGGATGCCGAAGCCGACGCAGACCGGCAGTTTGGTATGCCGCTTGATCCGGGCCACGGCTTCGCCGACCGCCCCGGAATCAGCACTGGCGCTGCCGGTGATGCCGGTGATCGAGACGTAATAGACAAAGCCCGAGGTGTTCGCGAGGACCGCGGGCAGCCGCTTGTCATCGGTGGTCGGCGTCGCCAGCCGTATGAAATTCAAGCCGGCCTTCATCGCCGGCAGGCACAATTCGTCGTCCTCTTCCGGCGGCAGGTCGACGATGATCAGGCCGTCGACACCGGCAGCCTTCGCATCGACGAGAAACTTGTCGACGCCGTAGATGTAGATCGGATTGTAATAACCCATCAGCACCAGCGGCGTGGTGTCGTCGTCCTTGCGGAAGCCGCGCACCATCTCCAGCGTCTTCTTCAGGGTCATGCCGGCCTTCAGCGCCCGCAGACCCGCGGCCTGGATCGACGGGCCGTCGGCCATCGGATCGGTAAAGGGCATCCCGATCTCGATAATGTCGGCGCCGGCCTTCGGCAGCGCCTTGATAATGTCGAGCGACGTCTTCGGATCGGGATCGCCGGCCATCAGGAAGGTGACGAAAGCCGAGCGGCCTTCTTTCGCGAGTTCGGCGAAGCGTGCGTCGATACGGGTGGTCATGCTGCGGCACTCGCTGTGCTGTTACCAAGGCCCTCGCCCGCGGAGACACCCCCACCCCAACCCTCCCCCGCAAGCGGGAGAGGGGGCAGAGCACGGCGCGCCGATGGTCTGTTCAAAGCAACGGGGATGAGACGTCGGTGATTTGTAAGCGAGGCGCGCGCCACGGCAACGGTCGATTCCCTCTCCCGCTTGCGGGGGTCGAGACGAGCGAAGCTCGCTCTTAGGGTTAGGGTGGGGGCTCTCTCCGCGGGCGCGATACAAGCGATCATCACGACTTCTCACCCTTCAGAATCTCGGCGACCTGCGGGATATCCTTGTCGCCGCGGCCGGAGAGGTTGACGACCATCAGATGATCCTTCGGGCGCTTCGGCGCGAGCTCGATCACCTTGGCGATGGCGTGCGCGGATTCCAGCGCGGGGATGATGCCCTCCTGGCGCGACAGCAACTGGAACGCAGCGAGTGCCTCGTCGTCGGTGGCGCTTAGATAGGTGACCCGGCCGGTCTCGTAGAGCCAGGAATGCTCCGGCCCGATGCCGGGATAATCCAGCCCCGCCGAGATCGAATGCGCGTCCTGGATCTGGCCGTCATCGTCCATCAGCAAATAAGTGCGGTTGCCGTGCAGTACGCCGGGCCTGCCGCCCGCGATCGAGGCCGCATGCAATTGCGTCAGGCCGTGACCGGCCGCTTCGACCCCAAAAATCTCGACGGAGGGATCGTCGAGGAACGGATGAAACAGCCCCATCGCGTTGGAGCCGCCGCCAATGCAGGCGATCAGCGAATCCGGAAGACGGCCTTCGGCCGCTTGCATCTGCACGCGGGTCTCGTCGCCGATCACGGACTGGAAATCGCGCACCATCATCGGATAGGGATGCGGGCCCGCCACCGTGCCGATGCAATAGAAGGTGTTGTGCACGTTGGTGACCCAATCGCGCAGCGCCTCGTTCATCGCGTCCTTGAGCGTGCGGGTGCCTGATTGCACCGGGATCACCGTGGCGCCCAGCATCTCCATGCGAAACACGTTCGGCGCCTGACGAGCGACGTCGACCGCGCCCATATAGACGATGCATTCGAGCCCGAACCGTGCGCACAGCGTCGCGGTGGCGACGCCATGCTGGCCGGCGCCGGTCTCGGCAATGATGCGCTTCTTGCCCATGCGGCGCGCGACCATGATCTGGCCGAGCACGTTGTTGACCTTGTGCGAGCCGGTGTGGTTGAGCTCTTCGCGCTTGAAATAGACCTTCGCGCCACCGAGGCGCTCGGTCAGGCGCTCGGCGAAATACAGCGGTGACGGCCGGCCGACATAGTCCTTGAGATAGCCGTTCATCTCGGTCTGAAATGCCGGATCGGCCTTGGCGGCGGCGTAGGCCTTTTCCAGGTCGAGGATCAACGGCATCAGCGTTTCCGCGACAAAGCGTCCGCCGAAATTGCCGAAATGCCCGCGCTCGTCGGGACCGCTGCGGAAGGAGTTTGGCAAGGAATTTGGCGAGGTTTTTGGCTGACCTGGATTCATCGGACCATCAATTCTTCTAACTGCGTCGCCGTGCTGTCTCTGCTCCCTCGCCCCGCCCTTGCGGGGAGAGGGTTGGGGTGAGGGGCTCTTTCGGCAAATCGGGTGACAGATGTGTACGCGGCGAGGGGGGGG
>JACDAG010000491.1 GCA_013695565.1 Bradyrhizobium sp. | reverse complement strand
CTTCGATGGTGACGGCCAACCGCACCTGGGACGGAGCGGTGATCTATCGCACCCCTGAAAAAGGCTGGTCGGCAGACTTGTCCGATGCCGCGATTGTGCGCACCTCCGATGACGCTCGCGCAATGCTCGCCGAGTCGGTGGCCGATGACGTGGGCGCGGTCGGCGCCTATATCGCGCCGGTAGAAGTCAACGAAAACGGCGCGATCAAGCCCGGCAATCTGCGCGAGCACATCCGGTCCGAAGGCGTCACCATTGACCTTCCGGTTCCGGCATAAGGCCAACTCTCATGTACGCGTATGACGAACTCGACCGCACGCTCATCAACGAACGCGTTTCCGAATTTCGCGATCAGGTTAAGCGCCGGCTGTCCGGCGAGCTCACCGAGGACGAATTCAAGATGCTGCGGCTGCAGAACGGCGTCTATCTGCAACTGCACGCCTACATGTTCCGCGTCGCGATCCCCTACGGCACGCTGTCGTCGAAGCAGATGCGGGCGTTCGCGCGCGTCGCCCGCCGCTACGACCGCGGCTATGGCCATTTCACCACCCGCCAGAACATCCAGTTCAACTGGATCAAGCTTGCCGAGCTGCCCGACGCGCTGGCAGACCTTGCCGAGGTCGGCATCCATGCGATGCAGACCTCCGGCAACAACATGCGCAACGTCACCTCGGACCAGTGGGCCGGCGTCGCGCCGGGCGAGGTCGAGGATCCCCGCATCTGGTCGGAAATCCTGCGCCAGCACACCACGCTGCATCCGGAATTTTCATTCCTGCCGCGCAAATTCAAGATCGCCATCACCGCATCCGAGCACGACCGCGCTGCGATCAAGGTGCACGACATCGGGTTGCGCCTGTACAAGAACGCCGAAGGCGAGACCGGATTCGAGGTGCTGGTCGGCGGCGGCCTCGGCCGCACGCCCTTCATCGGAAAGACCATCAAGCCGTTCGTGCACGGCCGCGATATCCTGAGCTATGTCGAGGCAATCCTGCGCGTCTACAACCAGTACGGTCGCCGCGACAACATCTACAAGGCACGCATCAAGATCCTGGTGCATGAGCTCGGCATCGAGAAATTCTCGCGTGAGGTCGAGGAGGAATGGAAGCAGATGGGCGACGTCGGATTGACGCTCGACCATTCCGTCGTCGAGGAAGTGCGCTCGCGTTTCTCCTATCCGGCCTATGAGAAGCTGCCGCACATGCCGGACGAGCTGAAACAGGCCGCGCACGATCCGCTCTTCGAGCGCTGGCGCAGGAACTCGGTGTTTCCGCACAAGGCGCAGGGCTATTCGATCGTGACGCTGTCGCTGAAGCCGGTGGGTGGCCCGCCCGGCGATGCCACCGCCGACCAGATGGACGCGGTCGCCGACCTCGCCGACAAATATTCCTTTGGCGAAATCCGCGTCGGCCATGAGCAGAATCTGTGCCTGCCGCATGTCGCCAAGCGCGACCTGCCGCAATTGTGGAAGGCGCTCGACCGCATCGGGCTCGCCACGCCGAACGTCAATCTGGTGACCGACATCATCGCCTGCCCCGGCCTCGACTATTGCTCGTTGGCCAACGCGCGATCGATCCCGATCGCTCAGGAGCTGACCCGTCGCTTCGCCAACCACGACACTGCCGAACTGATCGGCCGGCTGCACATCAACATATCCGGCTGCATCAACGCCTGCGGGCATCACCATGTCGGCCATATCGGCATTCTCGGCGTCGAGAAGAACGGCGAGGAATTTTACCAGATCACCATCGGCGGCCGCGCTGATGAGGGCGCGCAGATGGGTACGCTGATCGGCCCCGCGATTCCCTATGCGGAAGTCGCCGACGTGATCGAGGATATTGTCGAAGCTTATCTCGCACTGCGCGACCGCCCCGAGGAGTTGTTCGTGGATGCGGTGAAGCGCCTGGGTGTCGAGCCATTCAAGGAGCGGGTCTATGCCACTCGTTAAGCAGGGTAGAATTACGACCGATCTGTTCGTCCATATCGCCGACGGCACCGAATTGCCCGGCGATGGCTCGATCCTGGTTCCGGCGTCGCGGTTCCTCGAGGATCCGGAAGTGCTTCTGAAGCGTGCCGGCAAGCTCGGCGTGATCTGGCCGAACAACCGCGATCTCGACGATCTCGTGCCCTATCTCGGGCGGCTGGCCGCGGTGGCGCTGGTGTTTCCGTCGTTCCGTGACGGCCGTGCCTACAGCCAGGCGCGCCTGCTGCGCGAACGTCACGGCTATGACGGCGAATTGCGTGCCACCGGCCAGGTGCTGCGCGACCAGTTCGTGTTCATGTCGCGCGCCGGCTTCGACGCTTTCGAGGTCAGGAAGGACTTCGACGCCGACGCTTTCGCGGCGACCATGAAAAGCTACTCGGTGTTCTATCAGCCGACCGGCGATGGCCGGGTGACCGCGCTGCATCGGCGGATGCAGCTGCGTCATTCGGAGAGTGCCGGCCAGTGAGCGCGCTCGCCACAGAACCCCCGACGGCGCAAGCGCCAGACCAGTCGCCGGCGCAGGCGCTCGATCGCGCGCTGCGCACCGCCTCGCCTGCGGAAGTCATTGAGGCGGCGTTGAAGGCCATTGGCCGCGAGAAGCTGGCGCTGGTCTCGTCGTTCGGCACGGAATCGGCGGCCTTGCTCAAGGTGATGGCGGAAGTCGATCCGGCGATCCCCGTGGTCTTCCTCGACACCGGCTGGCTGTTCGAGGAGACGCTGGCCTATCGCGACACGTTGATCGCGACGCTCGGCCTGCGCGACGTTCGTTCGATCAAGCCTTTGGAAGAGACCCTGTCGCGCGAGGATCCGGACCGCGAATTGTGGTTTTCCGATCCGGACGCCTGCTGCCGCATCCGTAAAGTCGAGCCGCTGCAACGGACACTGGCGCCGTTCTCAGGCTGGATCAACGGCCGCAAGCGTTTCCAGGGCGGCCTGCGCGCGGAGATGGCGGTTGTCGAGGACGACGGCGCGAAGCTGAAATTCAATCCATTCGCCAATGTCGAGCGCGAGGAAATCGAAGCGATCTACCAGCTCGCAAAACTGCCGCCGCATCCGCTGCTGGCATCGGGTTATCAGTCTGTTGGATGCATGCCGTGCAGCAGCCGGACCGCGCCCGGCGAAGATGCGCGCGCCGGCCGCTGGCGTGGCCGGGCCAAGACAGAATGCGGCATCCATACGATCAAGGCTTCATAGGACAATGCCGCTGCGCTGCCGCAAACAATGAAATGCGGTTTCGTTGACTAAAGGCTACTTCATCGCGAGTTATGTCCCGCGTGCTCCGATGAGTTCCTTCATCAGGCCGAATGGAGATTGAGATGATCCGTCGTGTTCTGCCCCTCGTCGCGGGATTGCTGTTCGCGAGCTCGGCGTTCGCCGCCGACGTTACCTTGCTCAACGTGTCCTATGATCCGACGCGCGAACTCTATGCCGATTTCAACAAGGCGTTCGCGGCCGCCTACCAGAAGGACACCGGCAAGAGCATCGAGATCAAGCAGTCGCATGGCGGCTCCGGCTCGCAGGCGCGCTCCGTGATCGACGGATTGCAGGCGGACGTGGTCACGCTGGCGCTGGCCTATGATATCGACGCGGTTGCCGGCAAGGGCCTGATCGCGCCGGATTGGCAGAAGCGCTTGCCGCTCAATGCTTCGCCCTATACCTCGACGATTGTGTTCCTGGTGCGCAAGGGCAATCCCAAGGCCATCAAGGATTGGGACGATTTGATTAAACCCGGCGTCAGCGTCATCACCCCGAACCCGAAAACCTCCGGCGGCGCGCGCTGGAATTACCTCGCCGCCTGGGGCTATGCCCAAAAGAAGTTCGGTTCGCCCGACAAGGCGAAACAATTCGTCGGCGACCTCTTCAAGAATGTGCCGGTGCTCGATACCGGCGCGCGCGGATCGACCGTGACGTTCGTCGAGCGCGGCGTCGGCGACGTGCTGCTGGCGTGGGAGAACGAGGCGTTCCTGGCGCAGCGCGAGTTCGGCAAGGACAAGTTCGAGATCGTCGCCCCTCCGCTGTCGATCCTGGCGGAGCCGCCGGTCGCCATCGTCGACAGGGTTGCCGACAAAAAGGGCACCCGCGCTGTCGCCGAAGCCTACCTGAAGTATTGGTATACCAAGGAAGGCCAGGAAATCGCCGCCCGCAACTCCTACCGTCCGCGCGACGCCGAGATCGCCAGGGAGTACGAAAAATCTTTTGCCAAGGTTGAACTTTTCACCATCGACGACGTTTTCGGTGGTTGGACCAAGGCACAGAAGGACCATTTCGGCGAAGGCGGCATTTTCGACCAGATCTACAAGAATTGATCTGGCGTCGATTTGCCTGACGAGCAGGGGGACTTGTGAGCATAGCGGTTGCACGGCGGAGTAGCTTGCCGGGGTTTGGTCTCACGATGGGACTGACCCTGACCTGGCTCTCCATTATTATCCTGCTGCCGCTGGCCGGCCTGTTCCTCAAAACCTTCGAGCTCAGCCTTGATCAGTTCTGGGGCATTGTCACCAGCCGCCGCACGCTCCATGCGTTGAAAATCTCGTTCGGGCTCTCGTTTCTCGCCGCCCTGGTCAATTTGGTGATGGGCACCATCATCGTCTGGGCGCTGGTGCGCTATCGCTTTCCCGGCCGCCGGCTGTTCGACGCCATCGTCGATATTCCCTTTGCGCTGCCGACCGCGGTCGCCGGCGTCGCGCTGACGCAGCTATTTGCCCAAAAAGGCTGGCTCGGCGCGCCGCTCGCCGAACTCGGCATCAAGGTCGCGTTCACGCCGATCGGAATCTTCATCGCGATGGTGTTCATCGGCATCCCCTTCGTGGTGCGGACGGTGCAACCCGTGCTGATCGATCTCGACGTCGAGATCGAGGAGGCGGCGGCCAGCCTCGGCGCCAACCGCTGGCACACCGTATTCAGGGTGATCCTGCCGAGTTTGATTCCGGCGCTATTGACCGGATTTGCACTGGCGTTCGCGCGCGCGGTCGGCGAATACGGCTCGGTCATCTTCATCGCCGGCAATCTGCCGAACGTCTCCGAAATCGCGCCGCTGTTGATCGTGATCCGGCTCTCCGAATTCCGCTATGCCGACGCCACCGCGATCGCGGTTGTCATGCTGCTGGCTTCGTTCTTGATCATCTTCGCGGTCAATCGCCTGCAGCGCTGGGCGCAAACCCGTATTCCGGCGCATTGAGGGACCGATGTCGACGCAATCGAGTGTGGTGACCTCCGCGACCGAGTTGCGGGCCTATGCCCCGACGGCGGACCTCACCGTGTCCCCGCCGCCCGCGCGCATCGAGCGCGCGCGCCCGCGCACCGGCACGTCGCCGGATAACTTGCGTACCGAGCCGGGGCCGGTCCGTTTCATCATCATCGGGCTCGCGGTCACCTTCCTCTCGGTATTCGTCGTGCTGCCGCTGGTCGTGGTGTTCGCAAGCGCCTTTTCCAAGGGCATCGGCGCCTATATTGCCGCGCTCGCCGAGCCGGAAGCGCTGGCGGCGATCAAGCTGACGCTGCTGGTGGCGGCGATATCCGTGACGCTCAACCTGGTGTTCGGCGTGGTCGCGGCCTGGGCGATCGCCAAGTTCGAATTCACCGGCAAGACCTTCCTGATCACGCTGATCGATCTGCCGTTCTCGGTCAGTCCCGTGATCTCGGGTCTGGTTTTCGTGCTGCTGTTCGGCGCGCAGGGCTTTTTCGGAACATGGCTGCAGGCGCACGATGTCCACATCCTGTTCGCCGTGCCCGGCATTGCGCTGGCGACCATCTTCGTGACCTTCCCGTTCGTGGCGCGCGCGCTGATCCCGCTGATGCAGGAACAGGGCACGCAGGAGGAAGAGGCGGCGATTTCGCTGGGTGCGTCAGGCCTGCAGACCTTCTTCCGCGTCACTCTGCCCAATATCAAATGGGGCCTGTTGTATGGCGTATTGCTGTGCAACGCGCGCGCCATGGGCGAGTTCGGCGCGGTGTCTGTGGTGTCGGGGCATATCCGCGGCGAGACCAATACCATGCCGCTGCTGGTCGAGATCCTCTACAATGAATATCAATTCGTGGCGTCGTTCGCGATTGCGTCGCTGCTGGCAATGCTGGCGTTGATCACATTGATCGTGAAGACCGTTCTCGAGCGCCGACTGGACGAAGGACAGGAACCGAGTGACCATTGAAGTCAAAAACATCGTCAAGAAGTTCGGCAGCTTCGCCGCGCTCGACAATGTCGACCTGAAGGTCGGCCAGGGCGAATTGCTGGCGCTGCTCGGGCCATCCGGCTCGGGCAAAACCACGCTGCTGCGGATCATCGCCGGCCTCGACTGGCCGGATGCCGGCGAGGTGTCGATCGACGGCGAGAACGCGCTGGCGCGCGGCGCCAGCGAGCGCCATGTCGGTTTCGTGTTCCAGCACTACGCGCTGTTCCGCCATATGACGGTGTTCGAGAACGTCGCCTTTGGCTTGCGGGTGCAGCCGCGCGCCATTCGCAAGGACGAGGCCACCATCCGCGCCCGGGTCAAGGAATTGCTGGATCTGGTGC
>JACDAG010000483.1 GCA_013695565.1 Bradyrhizobium sp. | reverse complement strand
CAACAACAGATGACCGGGGTTATGGGTCCCGGCGTTCGCCGGGACGACGGGTGGGGCCCAACTCACTCGCCAGCGTCTCCGGCTCCGGCAACGTCGCTTGAAATTCCGGCGTCCCCTGCAACCGTTCCGCCAGCGCCTCGAGCTTCGCGCAACCAAGCCCGGCAAAGAACCTTGGCCGCTTGGCGCGGCCGAACAGCCAGAACACCGCGACCGTGACATCGGCCTGGGTCATCGCCGCTCCCGTGAACCACGGCCCGGCATATTGGGCGTCGAGCCATTGAAAGCCGTCGCGGACCTGCTTGTCGCAACTATCCAGCCACGGCGCATGCCAGGCCTGACGCGGCCGGAAATGCCGCTCGTAAAGACCGGCGACCAGTTTTTCGTTGGCGCCGAGCGCGACTGCCAGCAGCGTCAGCACGCGGCGGCGCGTCGCGCCTGCGGCCGGCGTCAGCGATTGAGGTCCCGCGATCTGATCGAGATGATCGAGAATGACCGCGCTGTCGATCAGCATCTCGCCATCGCCCAATTGCAGCGCCGGCACGCGGGCGATCGGATTGAAGGCGGCCAATGCCGCCTTGTCTGGGCCGAACGGCATCAGCGGCACGTGGGAAAAGTCAATGCGGTAGAGCCGCAGCGTCACCGCGACGCGCCGCACAAAGGGCGACGCATAGCGGCCATACAGCACCGGCAATCCCTGCGCATCATCTTCGGGCATGACGGGTCGAATTTCCTCCGCTAACCTGCCTTCAAGGCTTTCGGCCTCTGGGGTTGCAACAAAGCCAAAATGTCCGGGGAGGACAAGCGTGCATAAAGGGCGTGTGGTATTCGGCGCCATGGATGAAGTCGTGTTCGGCCGGCCCGCATCCGAGGTGATCATCGAGCAGATGGACCGGCTCGGCGCCAGCCGTGCATTTCTTATGGTCAGCGGCACGCTGAACCGCGAAACATCCGTGATCGAAACCATCCGCGCCGCGCTGGGATCGCGCTGTGTCGGCACGTTCGACGCGATGCCGCCGCATACGCCGCGTTCGGCCGTGATCGCCGCCGCCAATCAGGCCCGCGCCGCCAAGGCCGATCTCATCGTCACCGTCGGCGGCGGCTCGATCACCGACGGCGCCAAGGCGGTGCAGCTCTGCCTTGCCAATGATGTCTCCACGGTCGACGATATCGACAGGATCCGGGCCGTCGGCGGCGTTTCGCCGCCGATGAAGGCGCCGACGGTGCGCCAGATCAGCGCGCCGACCACGATCGCCGGCGGCGAATTCACCTCCATTGCCGGCGTCACCAACGAGCGCACCAAGGTCAAGGAGATGCTGCGCCATCCGCTGGCGATCCCGCGCGTGACCATCCTCGATCCGGCGCTCGGCGCCCACACGCCGGAATGGCTGTGGCTGTCGACCGGAATCCGCGCCGTCGATCATTGCGTCGAGGGCATCTGTTCGCGCGAGGCGCATCCCTATGCCGATGCGCAGGCGCTGAAGGGGCTTTCGCTGCTGGCGCAGGCGCTGCCGCGGGTGAAGGCCGACGGCGGCGATCTCGAGGCGCGGATGGATTGCCAGATCGGCACCTGGCTTTCGACCGGACCCCTGGCCTCAGGCGTGCCGATGGGCGCCAGCCACGGCATCGGCTACGTGCTCGGCGCCGAGTTCGGCGTGCCGCATGGGCACACCTCGTGCGTGATGCTGCCGTCGGTGATGCGCTGGAACAAATCAGTCAATGCCGAGCGCCAGGCGCTGGTATCAGCGGCGATGGGACATCCGGGTGAGGATGCCGGCGACGTGCTCGACGATTTCATTCGCGGCCTCGGCATGCCGCGCAGCCTGCGCGAAGTCAAAGTCGGTCCTGAGCATTTTGACCGCATTTCACAGCAGGCGATGGCGACGCCGTGGGTGCCGCGCAACCCGCGCAAGATCGAAGGCCCGGCGCAGGTCCGCGAGATTCTCGAATTGGCCGCCTAAGGAGACAGTAAGCACGATGTACACCGGCAAGCACGCAAAACTTCGTCCGCTGCAGCCCGCTTTCATCATGGCTGAGACCGGCGAGACCGTCACCTATCGCGAACTGGAGGCGCGCTGCAACCGTCTGGCGCATCTGCTTCGCAACCGCGGCCTGAAGCGGCTCGACCATTATTCGATCTTCATGGAGAACAACAGCCGCTATTTCGAAACCTGCGGCGCCGGTGAACGCTCGGGCCTCTATTACACCTGCGTGAACTCCTACCTGACCGCAAGCGAATCCAACAGCCAGTCGCGCATCCTGATCACGTCAAAAGAAAAGCTCGATGTCGCGCGCGAGGCGCTGCGGGTATGCCCGCATGTCGAACTCTGCATCGTTGCGGACGGTGACGGCGAAAACGATCGCATCGTCGGGCTGGAGGAAGCAACGGCCGGCTTGCCGCACACCCCGATCGCGGATGAATGGGTCGGCACCGCGATGCTCTATTCCTCCGGCACCACCGGCCGGCCGAAGGGGATTTTGCGCCCACTGCCGGAACTACCGGCCGACCAGCAATTGCCGCTGTTCGATTTCCTGGTGAAGATCTGGCAGTACCGCGAGGGCATGATCTATCTGTCGCCGGCGCCGCTCTACCACTCCGCGCCGCAGGCCGCCGTCAACCTCACGATCAAGATGGGCGGCACCGCCATCATCATGGAACGGTTCGATCCCGAACATTATCTCGCCCTGATTCCGAAATGGGGTATCACCCATACCCAGCTGGTGCCGACGATGTTCTCGCGGATGTTGAAACTGCCGGAGGATGTGCGCAAGCGTTACGATTTGTCGTCACTCGAGATCGCGATCCATGCCGCCGCGCCGTGCCCCGCGGCCGTGAAGGACGACATCATCAAATGGTGGGGGCCGATCATCCACGAATATTACGGCGCCACCGAAGGGCTCGGCTTCACCGCCTGCAACAGCGAGGAATGGCTCGCCCATCGCGGCACCGTGGGTAAGGTCCTGCTCGGCGATTTACATATTCTGGACGAGAACATGCAGCCGTGTCCGGTCGGCACACCTGGCACGGTGTGGTTCAAGACCGCAACGCCGTTCGAATATTTCGGCGATCCGGCCAAGACCCAGGAAGCCCGCTCGCCCGACGGCAGCATGAGCACGGTCGGCGACGTCGGCTATGTCGACAATGACGGCTTTCTTTATCTCACCGACCGCGCGACGTTCATGATCATCTCCGGCGGCGTCAACATCTACCCGCAGGAATGCGAGAATTTGCTGATCACCCATCCCAAGATCGCCGATGCCGCGGTGTTCGGCGTGCCCAATCCGGATCTCGGCGAGGAAGTGAAGGCGGTGGTGCAGCCGATGCCGGGCATTTCGCCCGGACCGGAACTCGCGGAGGAATTGATCGCGTTCTGCAACCAGTCGCTGTCGCGCCAGAAGGTGCCGCGCTCGATCGACTTCGAAGCGGAACTGCCGCGGCTGCCGACCGGCAAGCTCTACAAACGGCTGCTGCGCGACCGCTATTGGGGCGACAAGACCTCGCGAATCCTGTGATTTCGAGCGGAAGCATGCCGGGACATCGCCGTCCGGATGATCGGGTGAGGCATTATGGCGCGAGGATTTTGTGTGCGTCGCAACCGACGGCGGCGACCGCTCGTCCAATTCCATGAAAATGGCCGCAAAAGGCGACCATCAGTTCCGCCATACGGATTTTCATTAGTCCGAATTGCCAATCCCCGCACGGACTTGGCCGGTTGCCCGGACGCGCTGTCATGCTATCGTCGCCGGCAATCGGCCACATCGAGACCGAACATCTGGAGGGGACACCATGCGAAGCGTGCAAACGCTTGTCGCCGCGGCGTTGTTATTGCTGCCGGCCTACGATGTTGCATCGGCGGCCGAACCCAAGCAGGGCGGTATCCTCAGAATCTATCACCGTGACAGCCCGGGCGGCGCCTCGATCCACGAGGGCGCGACCTTCTCGATCAATGCTCCCTTCATGCCGGTCTTCAATAACCTCGTGATGTTCGACCAGAGCAAGGCACAGAACAGCGCCGACACGCTGGTCCCCGATCTTGCCGAAAGCTGGGCCTGGAGCAGCGACAACAAGAAGCTGACCTTCAAGCTGAAGCAGGGCGTCAAATGGCACGACGGCAAGCCGTTCACCTCGGCCGACGTCAAATGCACCTTCGACATGGTGATGGGCAAATCGGAGCAGAAGTTCCGGCAGAACCCGCGCAAGTCCTGGTACAATGAAGTCAACGACGTCACGACGAATGGCGATTTCGAAGCATCGTTCAATCTGAAACGGCCGCAGCCCGCGCTGTTGTCGCTGCTCGCCTCCGGCTACACGCCGGTCTATCCCTGCCATGTTTCGCCCGGCGACATGCGCACCAAGCCCACCGGCACTGGCCCGTTCAAATTCGTCGAGTTCAAGGCCAACGAATCCATCAAGCTCACGAAGAACACCGATTACTTCAAGAAGGGCCTGCCGCATCTCGACGGCATCGAGTTCACCATCATCACGAACCGCTCGACGGCGATCCTTGGATTTGTCGCCGGCAAGTTCGACGTGACGTTCCCGACACACATCACGATCCCATTGCTGAAGGACGTGAAATCCCAGTCGCCAAACGCGGTTTGCGTGGTCGAGCCCACCAACGTCTCGACCAACATCATCGTCAATTCGTCATCGCCACCGTTCGACAATGTCGACGTCCGCCGCGCCATGGCGCTGGCGCTCGACCGCAAGGCGTTCATCTCGATCCTGTTCGAGGGCCAGGGCGATATCGGCGGCACGATGCTGCCCGCGCCGGGCGGCCTGTGGGCGATGCCAAAGGAAATGCTGGAACAGATCCCGGGTTACGGCCCCGATATCAACGCCAATCGCGAGGGAGCGAAGAAGCTGATGCAGAAAGCGGGCTACGGCCCCGACAAGCATCTTGCGGTAAAGGTCGCGACCCGCAACATCGGTGAGTATCGCGATCCCGCCGTGATCCTGATCGACCAGCTCAAGAGCATCTATATCGACGCCGAACTCGACGTCGTCGATACCGCGCAATGGTTCCCGAAAGTCGCCCGCAAGGATTACATGCTCGGCCTCAACCTCACCGGCAACGCCGTCGACGATCCCGACCAGTCGTTCTACGAGAACTATTCCTGCGGCTCCGAGCGCAACTACACCAATTACTGCAACAAGGAAATCGAGAAGCTGTTCGACCAACAATCCCAGGAAACCGATGTCGCCAAGCGCAAGAAAATGGTCTGGGATATCGACAAGAAACTTCAGGAAGACGTGGCGCGGCCTATCATCTTCCATGCGCGAGCCGGCACCTGCTGGCAGCCCTATGTCAAGGGCGTCACCATCATGGTGAACAGCTCCTATAACGGCTATCGTTACGAAGACGTCTGGATGGACAAGTAACGTCCATTAGCCGCGAACGGTTCGAAGCCGGCCAGGGAGAATAGCCAGGTGTTTGCTTATATCGTGCGACGCCTCGCCTTGATGCTCGTGACCCTGTTCGGGATCTCGATCATCATCTTCGTGCTGCTTCGCATCGTGCCCGGCAACATCGTCGATATACTGTTCGATGCGGCGGGCTTCGTCGATCCCGCCGACAAGGCCAACCTCGAAAAGGAGCTTGGCCTCTCTGACCCGATCGTGGTGCAATATTTCCGCTGGATCGGCGGGCTGCTGCAAGGCGACCTCGGCTATTCCTACGTGTCGGAGAAGCCGGCGCTGCAGGAGATCCTGCCGCGCATTCCGATAACCGCTCGGCTGGCCGGCCTTGCGTTGTTGTTCTCGGCCTCGATCGGAATTCCGCTCGGCGTCATCAGCGCCGTTCATCAGGGTACAAAGCTCGATTATGCGCTGCGCATCGTCAGCCTGAGCGGGCTGTCGCTGCCTTCGTTCTGGCTCGGCCTTTTGATCCTGATGGCGTCGGTTTCGCTGTTCGGGATGATGCCGATCTTCAATCCCAATCCGAAGACCTGGACCGAGGCGTTCGCGATCTACGCCGTGCCGGCGATGGCGGTCGGTTTCCGCAGCGCGGCGCTGACGATGCGCATCACGCGTTCCTCGATGCTGGAAATCCTGCGTCAGGATTTTATCCGCACCGCGCGCGCCAAGGGCGCCTCGGAAGCATCGGTCAATTACCGCCACGCATTGAAGAACGCCATTCTTCCCGTCATCACCGTGATCGGCATCGAGGCCGCCTTCCTGATCGGCGGACTGATCGTGACCGAGACCGTGTTCAATATTCCCGGCGTCGCCCGCTTCCTGGTCGAGGCGCTGCGCTGGCGCGACTACCCGATCGTGCAGAACCTGGTGATGCTGATCGCCGTGGTCGTGGTGTTCGCCAACTTCACCGTCGACATGCTGTACGCCGTGATCGACCCACGCATCCGGTATGGGGACTAGGAGAGTTCTGTTTGGCCGTGATCAATTACGATAGCGAACTGAAGCGCGCCGGAGCCCATTCGACGCATGGCTGGCGCCGACTCGTGTTCCTCGCGCAGCGCTACATGCTCGGCACCATCGGCCTCTTCATCATGGTGATGTTCGTCTGGATGGCGATCTCCGCCGACCTGATCTGCCGCTTCAGCCCGCTCAGTGTCGATTCCACGCACCGGCTGGCGGCGCCGGATGCCCTGCACTGGATGGGAACGGATTCATTCGGCCGCGACGTCTGGAGCCGGATCGTGCACGGCGCCCGGATCTCGCTCGCGGTCGGCATCGGCGCGACGTTTCTGGGTTCGTCGATCGGCGTCGTTGTCGGTCTCGCCTCGGGTTATCTCTCGGGCTGGGTCGATCTCTTGTTCCAGCGCATCACCGATATCCTGCAGGCACTGCCGCTGCTGGTGCTGGCGCTGGTGATGACCGCGGCATTGGGACCGTCGCTGCCCAACGTGATCATCGCGATTGCGATCCCATTAATCCCGACGGTGGCCCGTGTGATCCGCGCCAATACGCTGGCGCTGCGCGAACTGCCGTTCGTCGAAGCGGCCAAGTCGATCGGCATGAGCGAAACGCGGATTGCGCTTCGTCACGTGCTGCCGAACACGCTGGCGCCGCTGATCGTGCTGGCGACCGCGCAGCTCGGCTCCACCATCCTCACCGAAGCCTCGCTGTCGTTTCTCGGCCTCGGCATACCCGAACCCTATCCGTCCTGGGGCCGCATGCTGTCGGAATCGGCGGCGGAATATGTCCGCACCGCGCCGTGGCTGGTGATCTTCCCCGGCGTCGCGATCAGCCTCGCCGTGTTTGGCACCAATCTGTTCGGCGACGCGCTGCGCGACATCCTCGACCCGAGGCAGCGCGGCTGATGACCAAGGCTGGGGCGGAAGATACGGTTCTCGATGTGAAGAACCTGCAGACGGTGTTCTTCACCGCTTCGGGGCTGTTCCGGGCGGTCGACGACGTGTCGTTCCACGTCCGCCGCGGCGAGACGCTGGCGATTGTCGGCGAATCCGGTTGCGGCAAGAGCGTCAGCGCGCTGTCGATCATGCGGCTGGTGCCGGATCCGCCGGGCCGGATCGTCGGCGGTTCGGTCACGCTCGAAGGCACCGACCTGCTCGGCATCGACGAAGCGGCGATGCGCAAGATCCGCGGCAACCGGATGTCGATGATCTTCCAGGAGCCGATGACCTCGCTCAATCCGGTGATGCGGATCGGTGACCAGATCACCGAAGTGGTTCGACTGCACCAGGACATGACGGCGAAGGAAGCCTGGACCAAGGCCGTCGAGATGCTGCGCCTGGTGCGGATTCCCGAGCCGGAGCGGCGCGCGCACGAATATCCGCACCAGCTTTCCGGCGGCATGCGCCAGCGCGCGATGATCGCGATGGCGCTGGCGTGCCGGCCGGTGCTGCTGATCGCGGACGAGCCGACCACAGCGCTCGATGTCACCATCCAGGCGCAGATCCTGGCGCTGATCGTCGATCTGCAGAAGACGCTCGGCACCGGGCTGATCCTGATCACCCACGACCTCGGCGTGGTCGCGCAGACCGCGCAGCGCGTGATCGTGATGTATGCCGGCAAGAAGGTCGAGGAAGCCACGGTCGAAGCGCTGTTCGAAAATCCACGGCATCCCTATACGCGCGGCCTGATGGCCTCGATGCCGGCGGTGATTTCACTTGGCGCGAAAGAGGATGTGCGGCTGACCGAAATTCCCGGCATGGTGCCGTCGCTGACCAATCTGCCGCCGGGCTGCGCCTTTGCGCCGCGCTGTCAGTTCGCGATCGATCGTTGTCGCGTTGAGTATCCGCCGCTGCAGGATTTCGGCAATCATTGGGCGGCCTGCTGGCGCGCGGCGGAAATGGTGGCCGCGCCATGACCGACGCAACGCCCCTGCTCGAGGTCACCGACCTCGTCAAACATTACGCGGTGCGCGGCGGCATCCTGCGCCGGCGCATCGGCACCGTGCATTCGGTCGATGGCGTCTCTTTCTCGGTCGGCAAGGGCGAAACGCTCGGGTTGGTCGGTGAATCCGGCTGCGGCAAGTCGACGGTCGCGCGTAGCGTGTTGCGGCTGGTGGAGCCGACCAGCGGCGCCATCCGGCTGAACGGCATCGACATCACCAACCTCAGCAAGGCAGATCTGCGGCCGCACCGGCGCTCGATGCAGATCGTGTTTCAGGATCCGTTCGCCTCGCTCAACCCACGCATGACCGCCGGCGACATCGTCGGCGAGCCGCTCGGCGTGCACGGCCTTGCCACCGGCGCCAAGCAGCAGGAACGGGTCGCGGAATTGTTCGCACAAGTTGGATTACGCGCGGACCAGATGAAGAACTATCCGCATCAATTCTCCGGTGGCCAGCGCCAGCGCATCTGCATTGCGCGGGCATTATCTCTCGGGCCGAGCCTGATCGTGTGCGACGAGCCGGTATCGGCGCTTGATGTGTCGATCCAGGCCCAGGTGATCAATCTGTTGATCGACCTGCAGCGCAAGAACAACTTTTCCTATTTGTTCATCGCCCATGATCTCGCTGTCGTCGCCCATATCAGCCACCGCGTCGCGGTGATGTATCTCGGGCGCATTGTCGAGATATCAGACAAGACCGATCTGTTCGCCAACCCGCGCCATCCCTACACCCAGGCGCTCTTGGCGTCGGTGCCGGTCGCCAATCCCAAGGCGAAGAAGCTGACGCCGATCATCGACGGCGACGTCCCAAGCCCGATCAACCCCCCGTCGGGTTGCGCCTTCCACACCCGCTGCCGCTACGTGATGGATCGCTGCAAGCTGGAACGGCCGGATCTGGCCGACGCCGGCGCAGGGCATCAGGTGGCGTGCTGGCTCAATGAGGGAACGGGGCGGGCGGAGTAAACTCTATCGTCGTCCCGGCGAACGCCGGGACCCATAACCACAGGGTGTTATTGTCTAAGCGAGCTGTAGCTGCAACCTTCGCAAAACCAATATCGGTGGCTATGGGTCCCGGATCGCGCTTCGCTTGTCCGGGACGACGGAAGCAGCCGCCTCGATCTCGACCACGATCTTGCCCGTGGTCACCTGCTCGCCTTCGACGACATCGATCGCGGAAACCTTGCCCGCGATCCCCGCCGTATGCACATGCTCCATCTTCATCGCTTCCAGCGTCATCACCGGCTGCCCCTCCGTGACCTGATCGCCGGGCTTGACCAGCACGGCGACGACGCGGCCGTTCATTGCCGCGCGCACCTTGCCGTCGCCGCCGGTTGCCGCAGCCGATACCGGTGCGGCGAGCGTCAGGTCGCGAACTGCAATGGTGGCGCCGCGGTACAGGAAATAGAGACGATCCCGGTCGCGGAGGAATTTGACGGATTCCGAAAGACCATCGCGGCTGAAGCGGATGGTATTACCGTCGATGGCGTGAACTTCGACTCGGTACAGCGCGTTTTCAAGCCCGCGATAGCTGCCGTCGCGCTCGCGCACGATCTCGATTTCATGGACCGCGCCATCGAGCTCGGCACGAACCGGAACTGGGAACGCCGCAGCGAGCGAGCGCCCGGGCTTCCATTCCGGCGCAAAGGGATCGGTGACATACAGCAGTAACGCCGCAAGCTCGGCTTCTGCGCCCGCATCCTTGCGCGGCGCCAGCAGTTCGTCGCGGTGGCTGCCGATGAACGCCGTGGTCGCCTCACCCGTGGCAAAGCCGGGATGGCGCAGGCAGGCGATCAGGAATCCCTGGTTGGTAGTGATGCCGAACGCAGCCAGCTGCTCCAGACCCACGATCAGCTTGCCGCGCGCCTCGTCGCGGGTGGCGCCTTGGCTGATGATCTTGGCGATCATCGAATCATAGAACGGCGGAATTTCCGAGCCGGATTGCAGCGCGTGTTCGACCCGGATGCCATCCGGCATCTGCCACAGCGCCATCCTGCCCGATTGCGGCATGAAATCGTGCCCGGCATCCTCCGAACACAGCCGCACTTCGATGGCATGGCCGGAGAATTTGATCTCCTCCTGCACCAGCCCGAGCGGCTCGCCGCTGGCGACGCGCAGTTGCAGCTCGACCAGATCGAGGCCTGTGATCGCTTCGGTCACGGGATGCTCGACCTGCAGCCGCGTGTTCATTTCCATGAAGTAGAACTCGCCCGAGCTGTCGAGCAGGAATTCCAGCGTGCCGGCGCCCTCATAGCCGATCGATTTCACCGCCGACACCGCGACCGCACCCATCCGCGCCCGCAGTCTCGGCGACACCGCCGGCGACGGCGCCTCCTCGATCAGCTTCTGGTGCCGCCGCTGCACCGAGCAATCGCGCTCGCCGAGATGGACGGCGTTGCGATAACGGTCGCCGAACACCTGGATTTCGATGTGGCGGGGATTAACGATGGCGCGCTCGAGGATCACGTTGGGATCGCCGAACGCCCCTTGCGCCTCGGAGCGCGCGCTGCGCAGCGCATCCGGAAACGCCGCCGCATCCGCAACGAGCCGCATGCCGCGCCCGCCGCCGCCGGCCACCGCCTTGATCATCACAGGGAAGCCAATCTTTTTGGCTTCCGCCAGCATCACCGCGTCGCTCTGGTCCGTGCCCTGATAGCCGGGCACGCAGGGCACGCCGGCTTTCTGCATGATGTCCTTGGCGCCGGCCTTGTTGCCCATCGCCCGGATCGCTTCCGGCGATGGTCCGATGAAGACGAGGCCCGCGTCGCGGCAGGCTGACGCAAAATCTTCGTTTTCGGCGAGGAAGCCATAGCCGGGATGGACCGCATCGGCGCCGCTGGCCTTGGCCGCGGCGATGATCGCCTCGATCCGCAAATAGGATTGCGCCGGCAGCGCCTCGCCGATCCGCACCGCCTGATCGGCCTCGCGGACATGCAGCGCGTCGCGGTCGGCGTCGGAATAAACCGCGACCACGCCATAGCCGAGACGACGCGCGGTGCGCATGATCCGCAGCGCGATCTCGCCACGGTTGGCGATCAGGATCTTGAAGAACGGTGTAGCCTTCATCATCGTCATGGCCGCGCGACCGAGAATTGCATCCGCTGAGGTTGCCGCGCCTCGGCCTCGCGGCAGATCGCCAGCACCTCGGACAATATGCTGCGGGTATCGCGCGGATCGATCACGCCGTCATCGAGCACGCGCGCCGAGGTCGAGAACACGTCCATCTGGCCGTCGAACACGCCGATGATCTGGGCCTTCATCGCCTCCAGCTTTTCCTTTTCGATCGGCTTGCCGCGCCTGATGGCAGCGGCTTCGGTGACAATCGCCATGGTCTCGGCCGCCTGCTCCCCTCCCATCACGGCGGTCTTGGCGTTGGGCCACGAGAAGCAGAAGCGCGGATGGAAGCCGCGCCCGCACATGCCGTAATTGCCGGCGCCGAACGAGGCGCCGCAATAGATGGTGATCTGCGGCACGGTCGCCGAGGTCACCGCCTGGATCATCTTGGAGCCGTGCTTGATCATGCCGGCTTCCTCATAGGCTTTGCCTACCATGTAGCCCGTGGTGTTGTTGAGATAGAGCAGCGGCGTGCGCGACTGGCAGCAGGCCTGGATGAAATGCGTCGCCTTGTTGGCGCCGGGCACATCCAGCGGCCCGTTGTTGGTGATGATCCCGATCGCCTGCCCCTCGATGCGGGCGTGGCCGCAGACAGTGGCGGGGCCGTAATTGGCGCCGAACTCGGTAAAATCGGAATCGTCGATGAAGCGCGCGATCACCTGCCGCATATCGACCGGCCGCTTGTGATCCATCGCCATGATGCCGAGCAACTCCTCGGAGTCGTATCGCGGCGGACGCCAGGATGGCTCGGCCGGCTTCGGCCGGTCCCATTCCAGATTGGCCATGATGTCACGTGCGATGCGCAGCGCGTCGCGGTCGTCTTCGGCGAGATAATCGCCGAGGCCGGAGATGGATGTGTGCATCTCGGCGCCACCGAGTTCTTCCTCGGTCGCGATCTCGCCCGTCGCCGCCTTGAGCAGCGGCGGACCGGCCAAGAACGCGCGGGTGCGACCGCGCACCATCACGATGTAATCGGACAGCCCGGTCTGGTAGGCGCCGCCCGCGGTCGACGAACCATGCGTTACGGTGACCACAGGCAATCCCGCCGCCGACAGCCGCGCCAGATTGCGAAAGATGTTGCCGCCGCGGACAAAATCCTCGACGCGATAGCGCAAGAGATTGGCCCCGGCGCTTTCGACCAGTTGCACGTAGGGCAATTTGTTTTCGAGTGCCATCTCCTGCACCCGCAGAGTCTTGTCGATGCCATAG